>CAKONF010000010.1 GCA_934097015.1 uncultured Bacilli bacterium
CTTGTTAAAAAGTATGCGTAAGTTAATCCTACAAGAATTAAAAGTACTAAAAATATTCCTGTTGTACTTACTATTATTTTTTGCTTACGATTCATTCTTTTCACACTCCTTTTTTTGCACGAAAAAACATATTTCTTTATACCCCCCCCCCCAACGATTTTTGGGGTTGGGGAAGAAGTATGTTTCTTGTTTTTTCATGAATCGTAAAATTTGCTTTATGTATCTCTACCTTAAATATAATATATCAAATTTAATAATAATAATCAATAATTTTTTATTCGTTTGTTAACATATTTGATAATTTTGTTATATAACCTGCTCCTAATGTTAATATTAAATCGTTATCTGATACATTTTTTTCTAAATAATCTTTTATTTCATTAAAATCACTAATGTGAATTCCTTTTTTACCTAAATTATTTAATTCATTTAATATCATTTCTGGACTAACATTAAAAGTATTTTTCTCTCTGGCAGCATATATATCAGTAATTATTATATTATCAAAATTTAATAATGCTTTTGCAAATGATTTATAGTGATTTTTAACTCTTGAATATGTATGTGGTTCGAATATAACCCATGATTTATTGTAATTTTTATTTAGTATTGCATTGCTAACTGCTTCAACTTCTGTTGGATGATGTCCGTAGTCATCATAAACTTTTGCATTTTTAAACATTCCTTTATATTCGAATCTTCTTGCAGCTCCAGTATATTTTTTTAAACCTTTTTTTATACTTTCTGTACTTATATTATAAAAAGTACATAGTGCTATACAAGCAAGTGAATTTAATACATTATGTTTACCTATTACACTTAATTCTATTCTTGTTATTAAATTTTCTTTTTCATATAAGTCATAACTTGGATAACCATTTTCATCAAATGAAATATTTTTTGCTATAAAATTATTATTTTCTTTAAAACCATATGTTAATACTTTGGCTTTTGTATAAAGTGCTAATTCTAAACAGTTTTTATCTTCACCATTTAAAACTAATACACCATTACTTGGTAAGTGACTAACATATTTTTGAAATGATTTTTTTATATTATCAAAAGTTTTAAAATAATCTAGGTGATCGTTATCTATATTTAATACTATACTACTTCTTTCTTTGAAGTTTAAAAAACTATCTTTATATTCACAAGATTCAATTATAAAATAATCGCTTTTACCTACTTTATAATTACCGTGTATGCTATCTAATACTGAACCAACTTGTATTGATGGATCTAATCCAGCTTCTAAAAAACATAAACTTACCATGCTAGTAGTTGTTGTTTTTCCGTGAGTACCACTTATACCTATTGTATCTTTAAATAATTTAGTAATTTCTCCTAAAAATTCTCCTCTTTCAAGGGTTTTTATATTAAGTTCGCGAGCATGAATTAATTCTGGATTATCATCTTTAATTGCTGCTGTATAAACTACTAAATCTATCTTATCATTTATATTGTTGTAATCATGTGGAATGTTAACTTTTATACCCGCATTTGATAATTCAACGGTCATACTATTTTCTTCATTATTACTACCACTTACAGAAAAATTCCAATATTTAAGTATATGAGCTATACCACTCATACTAATACCACCAATACCAATCATATAAATATTTTTATAATTTTTTAAATCAAACATATCATTACCTCTTTTTCTATTAAATTATATCATAATTTTGTATATTTATTGTTAAATTAAAGAAATTTTAAAATATTTTACAAAAAAGTGTATTTTATATTTACAAATATAAAAAAATGTGTGATATTTTTATTAGAGAGGGTTTAAAAATGGAAGACGAGATAATAAAAACAATAGAAAAAAAGAGTTGTGATTATAATACAATAAAAAAAGTTAGTGGATTAGATGATTCATTGTTAAATAAAATTTTAACAAAATTAGTTGATGAAAAAAGAATATTTTTGAATGAAAAAGGAAAATACAATATTATTACAGATGAATATATTATTGCTACTTTAAAAAAGTGTTCTAAAGGATTTTCTTATATTAAAGATAATGATGAAAAAATTATTATAGAACCTGAATATTTGCATACTGCTTTAAAAGATGATTTAGTCGTAGTAGAAAGATATGGTTCTAAGGGAAAAGTATCTGGTATATTAAAAAGAAAGAATAATAAATTAGTTTGTGAATTAAAAGAAAAGAATAATAAATTAATTTTAGTGCCTTTTAATGGTAATAAAGAAATTACTATTAATGCTAAGAAAAATATTATTAATGATTTAATTATTGGTGACAGAGTTTATATTTATTTAGAAAATAGAGCTGATGAATTTAATAATATCAATGTTAGTGAAGTGTTTAAAATTGGAAATAGTAAAGACGTTATGTGTGATGAAATATCAATTGCAATGAGTAATGGTTTTGATATTGATTTTAGTGAAGACGCTTTAGAAGAGGTAAAAAATATTCCAACAATAGTTAGTGAAGAAGAAATTGGTGATAGATATGATTTTAGAGATGAAAATATTTTTACAATAGATTCTATTACTACTAAAGATATGGATGATGCAATTAGTATAAGAAAATTAGATAATGGTAATTATTTAGTTGGCGTTCATATTGCGGACGTTGCTTATTATTTAAAACCTAATATGGAGTTATTTAAAGAAGCATTAAGTAGAGGAACTAGTGTTTATTTAGGTTATAAAGTTTTTCCTATGATACCTCGTGAATTATCTAATGGTATTTGTTCTTTGAATGAAAAAGTTGATAGATTAACTAAAAGCACTATATTTGAGTTTGATGTAAAAAAGAAAAAAATAGTTAATTATAAAATAGTTGATTCTGTTATTAATTCTAAAAAGAAAATGAGTTATGAAGATTTGAATAATTATTTTAAAACTGGAGAAATAGATGAAGATTATTATCCTTTATTAAAAGATATAGATTTGATAAGAGAGTTTGCATATATGGCAAATAAATCGAGAAAAAAGAAGGGAAATCTAGAATTTGAATCAAATGAATTGAAAGTAAAAACTGATTTATATGATGAAAATGTTATTGTAGGTTTTGAAAAGAGAAAAGTTAGTGAGGCTGAAAAAATTATTGAAATATTCATGATTTTAGCTAACGAAGTTGTTGCAACAGAATTTACTAAAAGAAATATACCTTTTATTTATAGAACTCATGGTAATCCTGATGATATTAAATTGGATAAAACTATTGGTATAATTGAAAATTTAGGTTATAGATTAGTTAGAATACAAAATGCAAACGGTCAAAAAGCAATACAAAGTATTTTAGATGATTATAAAGGCACTCCTGAATATACAATTATTTCTAATTTACTTTTAAGAAGTATGGCTAGAGCTAAATATTCAACAAATAATGAAGGGCATTTTGGATTAGCACTTGACAATTATTGTCATTCTACCTCTCCTATTAGAAGATTCCCTGATTTAATAGTTCAAACATTAATAAATATATTTATTAATAATGATTATTCAAAGAATAATCATTGGAAAAGTTTAATAAATGATTTAAACGATATTGCAGATCATTCTAGTTATAAGGAAAGAAAAGAAGATGATGCTGAAAAAGATTATTTGAAATTGAAAATGGCTAAATATATGTCAAATCATATAGATGAGGAATTTGAAGGTATATTATTGGATGTAGATAAGGATAATGTATTTATAAAATTAGATAATCATGTTAAAGGTATACTAGATTTAAATACTGATTTTGGAGAAGCATTTGATATAAATTATCATAATAAATCACTTGAGTGTAAATATTCTAAAAATAGATTAGTACTTGGTACAAGATTAAAATTAAAAGTTTCTAAGGTTAATGTGCCACAAAAAGAAATATATTTTGAAATAAAAGAAATTATCAAAAATATTGATGATGAAGTTAAAAAGAAAGAATTAGTCAAAAAAAATGATTAATTTTTTTATGATTTAATCTTTTAGTATTAAGAATTAATTGTTTTTAAAAGTTCTTTCAATATGCTTTCGTTTTCAATTTTACTTATACAAAAACATTTTTTTCCTAAGTCTTTAAAACTTGCTCCACAATGGTATAAAGTTTTATAATCTAATATTATAAATCTATCATGGTATTTATTTGAAAACTTTACTTTAACATTGTTGTATTGTTTATTGTATTTTTCAAGGGTTTCTTTATCTATTTCTTTTGTGTAAATAATAATATTAACTTTTATTTTAGAACAAATATCTAAAAATTTTTTATCAATATAGTTATCAATAATTATAACATTTTTAGAAGCAGTATTTAATATATCTATGAGTAAAGAGTAAGCATCATAAAATTGTCCTTCGAAGAACATATCATTTAAATCTCTTTTCTTATCAAATTCTTTAAAAGATTCCTGTAATAATTTTATATCTTCTGTATTTTTTATAACTTGATTATTAATATATTTTTGTTCTAATAAATTTGTTGAAATATATCTTCTCATCAAAACAAATGCGTCCATTATCGCTAAACTAATTTCTTCTGCTACATTTGTTCTTAATATTGCACTTAACATTGCAACACCTTGTTCGGTAAAAGCATAAGGTAATACTCTAGATTTTTTATTTGCGGTCCCAATCCGGGACCACAAATTTTGTACCTCATAATTTGTTAATTGAAACATAAATCTTTCTGGAAAACGATTTATATGTCTCTTAACTGCTTGGTTAATTGTCTTAGTTCCATTTGAACATTGATAGAGTTTTGCTAAATCACTATCAAGCATTACTTGAACTCCTCTTATTTCATAAATCATATTTTCTATCTTTTCTTGTTTTACTAATTCATTCATATCATTTTTCTCCTTTTCTAAAACAAAAAAGAGATATATTCTATAAAATATACCTCGCATACATGCATACAATCTTCGTTGCTTAAAGATTATACACTCTAGTCGTTCAAATTGTCATATTAATATATAGCAACTTAATTAATACATTTAAATTTTACCAAACATTTTGTTAACTAACAAGTAAAACATTAATTTTTTTTTAAAACACATATAGTTTCAAAATGATAAGTATTACTAAACATATCTAGTAAATATATTTTATTTACTGAATATTTTTCTTTTAATAAATTAATATCTCTTCCTAAAGTAATAGGATTACAAGAAACATATATTATTGTACTAGCATTAGTGTTTAATACATCATTTATCATATTTTTATAAAGTCCACTTCTAGGAGGATCAATTATTAAAGTATCTATGTTTTCTTTTATATTACTTATTAATTTGCTACTATCTCCACACATATAATAAGTATTATTAATATTATTTATTTTAGCATTATTGATTGCATCTATTATACTATTTCTATTTAATTCTATGCCATATATTTTATCAAATTTATAACTGATTGCTTGGCCTAAAAAACCTACTCCACAATATAAATCTAATAATATTTTTCCACAGCAATTATCATTTATAATATTTATTATCTCTTTAGTGATACTATTATTTATTTGAAAGAAAGAATTATAATTAACTTTAAATAATTTATTATTAATCATTTCATAAAAGAAATTATCTCCATAATATTTTTTTTCATTAATAACTATTCCAACTAATTTTATATTATTTTTTAAATTATTTATGTCTATATTAACTTTATCATTTGTTTTTATACTTAATAAAATTTCATTATTATAATTAGATCTTATTGTTATATTTCCACTTTTTATATTAATATATTTTTTATTTTCTATTACTTTATTAATAGATTCTTTTGCTAATATACAATTTTTTATTTCTATAAAGTTGTGTGTTTTAGAATTATAATATCCCCATTTGTTGTCTTGTATTTTTAATTCAATTTTGTTTCTATAATTTATAATATCTTTATTTTTGATAACGTTAATATCTTTATCTATATTGCTAAATTTATTTAATATATTTTTTAATTTATCTTTTTTATATTGTATTTGGGTATTATAATCCATGTGTAGTATATTACAACCTCCACAGTAATTATAATAAGGGCATTTAACATTTATTCTATTATTTGATTTTGTAATATATTTTATTACTTCTGCTTCGTAGTATTTTGTAGTTTCTTTAGTAATATTTATATCAACTATTTCATCTATCATAGCATTATTAATAAAAACTATTTTATTATCTATGTGTGCTATTCCACGACCAAAATCATCTAATTTTCCTATTTTAATATTATTTTTTATATTCATATAATTTTTTCACTTCTTTTATAGATAGTTGTCTATATTCTCCACTTTTAAGACCATTTAAATTTAAAAATGCATATTCTATTCTGGTTAGTTTATCTACTAAATAATTAAGTTCCCTAAATACTCTTTTTATAATGTGATTACGTCCTTCTATAATACTTATTTCAACAATACTATAATCTTTTTCTTTATCGTTCTTTTTTATTTTAACACGTGTTGGAGTACATTTAACTCCATCAACTTTTATACCTTGTTCTAATTTTTTTAAATCACTTATTTCAAAATATTTGTTTAATTTAGCAACATATTTTTTTTCTACTTTATTATTAGGATGCATTAATGTGTTAGCAAGTTCTCCATCATTTGTTAATAGTATTAATCCAGTAGTATCATAATCTAGTCTTCCAATAGGATATATACGTTTTTTGGTATCTATTAAATCTACTACAGTTTTTCTACCTTTATCATCACTAACACTTGATATAATTCCTCTAGGTTTATTAAGTAAATATACTACTTTATCTTCTTCTAAACTAAGTACTTTTCCTTCTACTTCTATTGCATCAGTTTTATTTACTTTAGTTCCTAATTCAGTAATCTTTTCTCCGTTTACGTATACTTTACCTTTACTTATTAATTCTTCTGCTTTTCTTCTAGAACAATAACCACTATTTGCGATTATTTTTTGTAATCTTTCCATAAAGTTCACTTCTTTCATAGATGTATTTTATCATATATTTTATAAAATAAAAAGTAGATTATCATCTACCAAAGAATAAGTAAACTACTAAAAATATTTATTAAAACAATTTTAAACTCCATCTTAAATTTTCATTTTCGTTTTCATTATCAATATAAATCATTTCATTTATTTCTTCGTTGTTAAAAACTTCTAACAACTTATCAAAGTCATATGCTAAATTTTTTGTTTTTAATTTTTTTTCTTCAATCCAATAAACTTTTCCTTCTGATGTTTCTTTAATTAATTCTCCTTCAAAATCATCAGATGTAAACAAAATTATTAATTGTCTTTCTTTTTTCTCTTTATCATACCAATCTTTAATACCACATATTTTAACTTTATTTAATTTTAGTCCTGTTTCTTCATAAACTTCTCTTTCAGTTGCATTATTTTTTGTTATTATATTGTAAAAGGAATGATATTAAATGGCAAAAAAATCTTATCACTTAGAAGAATTAATAAATACAATGAAAGAATTCGATTGTGAAATCGAAGATAACTTTGAAGAACAAATACAAAAAGTATTAACTATGTGATTTTTTGCAATTTTATGAATTTATCCTGCCTTTTTTACTTTGTCAACAGTCTGAAAAGTTTTTAAAACTTTTTTATTTTGTTTTCATTTTCAAAACTTTTATAAATTTTTCTGTTAGTTTTGTTTTTGCAAATTGTTCTTCTAATGCTAATATACTACTTTTATATCTATTATATGCAAATTCATAGTCACCTTTTTTTATAGCATTTACGCTGGCATTAACTATGTAGTTATAAACATAATCATAAATATTTTTATTGTCTTTTATTTCATCAATTGCCTCTATTATTATAGGAGCAGTAGTGTAATAGTGCTCAATATCTTCTTTTGATACGAAATTATCTCTAAACCATCTTAATATTGTTAATTCTTCACAATTATCATCAAATATTTCTGTAGTATGTTTCATACAAGCACTAGTTAAATAACATCCTCCGTTATCTTGTATTTCCCCAGTTGATGGATTTCCTGAACTATTACATTCACTTCTACTATAATCGGGGTCTCCACCTTTATTATAACTGTCACTACTATTATAATGGTCATGGGAATGTCCGCCATCACCATTATCTGAATATCTATTTACTGAACCGCCTTTCTCATAGCTAGTATATTGTAAGTTTGAATCGCTATAATCATCATATCTATCAACGTCATAACTAGCATAGCCCCAATCTCTATTACTTCCGCCTTTACTTCCACCTTTTGACATTATTTTTCATCTCCTTTTCTTTTTTTATATGTATTGTATTCTACATCTCCATCTTTATAAATTATAAAATTTTCTGTACCAAGTTGAATTATGATAGATTTTAATTCTTGAACTATATTTTCTTTACTTTTTTCGTCTTTAACAGATAACATACGATATTCTTTTAATTTTTTGTTGAATTCATTAAATAATTCAATATCATTATTGCCATTTTCATTTAAATCAAAATAACATTCTAATGCTAAAGAACCTTTAAAAATAAATTTATCAAAACAACTTGTTTCTAAATTAATGTTTTTCATAATCAAAAAATCTCCTTCTATTATTATTTAAACTTTGTTTTTTTTCTTAAAACATCACCTCATTCCGAATAATAGATTATTAATTAATAATCATCTATTTACATTAAGGAACTTGATGCAACAAATTATGATATGTCAATATATTTATAAATATATTGTCCCTCTTAGTTTTATAAATTATCACTATTATACCATTATGTCAATAAGAGGAGAACGGAAAATAGAAAATAATTTACATTATTATTTAGATATGATTTTTAAAGAAGATGAAAATAGTTCATTTTTAAAAATACTCAGAAGAACTTAAATATAATAAGAAAATTTTGTATGTCATTATTAAAAAAATATAAAGAAAAGACCAAATTAAGTATGAACTTAACTAGGTCTACGATAGCAATGAACTTTGAAGAACAAATACAAAAGTATTAACTATGTGATTTTTTGCGATTTTATGAATTTATCCTGAGTGATTGAAATCATTATCTACCAAAGAATAAGTAAACTAGTAAAAAACTCATAAGTATTCCTACTAAGTCTGCAAATAAACCTACTGGAAGTGCATATCTAGTTTTTTTAACTCCAATACTGCCAAAATAAAGTGCTAAAACATAGAATGTAGTATCTGTTGAACCTTGTATAGTACTAGCTAGTTTTCCCATAATTGAATCTGGTCCATATTTACCTAATATATTATTTAATATTGCTAAACTAGCATTACCACTTATTGGTCTAAATAATGACATACTTATTATATCAGTACTTAAATTATATTTAGATAGCATAGGGTTTAAAAATGAACTAATGTAATCTATAAAACCACTTTTTATTAGTAGATTGACAGCAAATATCATTGCTAGTATATTTGGAAATATTTCTACACATGTTTTAAGTCCTTCTAATACACCTTTCATAAAAGAATCATATATATTAATATGTTTCTTATAACCATAAAGTACTATACTTAAAACTATTAATGGAAGTGCTATTATGCTAAACGTTGCCATTTTTTCTCCTTATAAAATAATCTAATATTAATCCAGATATACATGATGAGAATGTTGCTATTATACAAGTTGGTATTACTTCTGTAGGAGTAGCACTTCCATGCATAACACGTAACGATATTATTGTAGTAGGTATTATTGTGACACCACCGGTATTAAGTACTAAAAAAGTTATCATAGCTGTAGTTGCTCTATCTTTTTTGTCATTTAATTTTTGTAATTCTTTCATTGCTTTTAAACCACATGGTGTTGCTGCTGAACCTAAACCTGCCATATTTATTGCCACATTGCTAGCTATTAAACCTAATGCTTCATTATCTTTTGGCACTGTTGGAAATAAATGTTTAAGTATGAAACTTAATTTATGTGCAATTTTTTTTAGTAAACCACTATCTTCTGCAATACGCATTAATCCCATCCATAAAGCAAGCATTGGAAGCATTTCTAACATTAATTCTAAAGCACTTTTTCCACTGTTAATTATTTCTGTATTTATTAAATCTATTTTACCATTTATAAATCCGAAAATAATTCCAATTATTATAAAACTGCCCCATAAGACATTTACCATTAAATCATCCTATCTAAAAATACTTTTTATTTTATCTATAAAACTTTTTTTCTTTTCTTTTTTTACAATATCTTTCTTTTCATAAATATATTCTTTTACTAAAACTTTATCATCTAATTTTATTAATACGTATCCTACAATGTCACTTACATTATCATCATATAAAATTATTTCTTTATTTAATTTTTTATATTCATCATTTGTTAATGCTATGTATTTATCATTTTTTATGTAATAATTTTTATTTTGAAATTTATCTTCTTTACTCAATACTTTATAACTTTTATATTTGTTAAAATATTTTTCATACAAGGCTTTATGATTAGTAAAGTCATTTGGATCATTTAATGTGACAATTACAAAATTCATGCCATCTTTACTTGCAGTTGTGACAAGTGTTCTTCTTGCTTTTTCTGTAAATCCAGTTTTACCGCCATTACAGTATTTGTATTCTTTTAATAATCTATTTTTGTTATACCACATATAAGTTTTATAATTTGTTTTAACTAGTTTTTCTTTTGTACCAACGATAGTTCTGAATTTTTCATTTTTCATAGCATAACTCATCAAAGTTGCCATATCAGTACTTGTACTAGTATTTCCTACTCCATCACTATTTTCTAAACCACTAGAATTAACAAAAGTTGTATGTTTCATTCCAATTGATTTAGCAGTATCATTCATCATTTTTACAAAATTTTCCATACTTCCACCAACTGTATTTGCAATTTGTATAGCAGCATCATTTCCGCTTCTTAGCATTAGTCCATATAGTAAATTTTCCATGCTCATTTCTTCTCCAACTTCAACATATATTCCACTACCATAACTTTTTAAAACACTTTCATCTATTTTAACCATTTTAGAAATATCATAATTGTTTATTGCAACTAAGCAAGTCATAATTTTTGAAATACTAGCAATTAGTCTAACATCATTACCATTACTATTATAAAGTATTCTATTAGTATCCATATCCATTAAAGTAGTACTTGTAGCATTTACTCTTAGAGGAAATAAAATAATTATTAAAAATATAATATACTTTTTCATATATTCACCTATAAAATTGTATGAAAAAAAAGACTTATTTAGTCTTATAAATTTTTTAATTAAAATATTAGTTTTATAATTTCATTAATTATATTAGTATTTAAATAAATAATTAATAAACTACTTACTAGGAAAGGACCAAATGGAAGCATATTATCTTTATTTTTTAATGTAATATATACTGCATATGGAAATGCTAAAAACGATGCTAAAACAATATAAAGTATTCCTAATTTAACTCCTAAAACCATTCCTGCTACAAAAGATAATTTTATATCTCCTCCACCTAATGCTTCTTGTTTAAAGGCTAAAGAGCCAAACAACATTAGTAAATATGCTACACCAAATATTATTAGTCCGCTTAATATCGATAGTAAAGCACTAACTATTCCTGTATTTAACCATTTAATTATAAATATAATTATTGCACTTATTATTAAGGGACTATCATTTATTATCATATATTTAGAATCACTTACAAATATTATTATTACTAAACTAGATAGTATAATTGCTGTAAAAAACTCGTAACTTATACCAAATACTTTATAACATAGAGCAAATAAACATCCACTTAACAATTCTGTCATAAAATATACAAAACCTATAGGAGTTTTACATTTTTTACATTGTCCTCCTAAAAATATATAACTTAAAAGTGGAATATTTTCATACCACTTTAAATAGTGCCCACATTTTTCACAATGACTTCCAGGTTTTACTATACTTTTTTCTTCTGGAAGTCTTGTTCCAACTACTCCATAAAAGGAACCAAATATGGCTCCAATAATAAATATAAAATATAACACAACATCACCCTAACTTATTTGTCCATATAAACTAAACATTGGAATAATTACAGATAATACTACTCCACCAACCACTACTGCTAAAAATATAATCATGATTGGTTCTATAAGTGATTTCAATGAATTTATTATGTTTTTATGTTCTTCTTGATAATACAAACTAACTTTACTCATCATTTCTGCAAGTTCACCTGTTGATTCACCCGTTACTATCATATAATAAGCTACTTCAGGTATAGCCCAATTATCTTTAAATGATGTGCTTATTTTCTCACCTACAGCAATATTATTTATTGTATTAAACATTATTTCTTTATATATTTCGTTATTGGTAATTTTAGTTAATATTTCCATACTGTCAGTAATAAATACATTATTTTTTAATAATGAAGAAAATGTTTTTGTAAATATTGTCATTTCATTATAAATTATTATTTTACCAAATAGTGGTAATTTCATTGCAAATTTTTGCAAAGCATATTTTACACTTTTTACATTTGTATATAAATAATAAATGATTAGTATAATTATTACAATAACTAATAATATATACATTATATTGTTTTTTAGAAAATCACTTGCTGCCATTACAAATAGTGTTAATCCATTAAGTTCAACTCCAGCTGACTCATATATTCCACTAAATTGTGGTACTACATATAGAAGTATAAATGTGACAACTGCTATAGAGAAAATCATGACTGCTGTTGGATAAGTTAGTGCACTTATCATTTGTTTTCTAGTACTTTCTATTTCATTATAATATTCAGCCATATCATCAAGAGTTGCTTCTAAATCTCCAGTTGCTTCTGCTGCTTTAATCATATTTATTAAAAGTGATGGAAACGCGTTTCCTTGTTTTAACAATGCATCACTAAAGCTTTCACCCATTATTAATTGATATACTATTGCATCAAATAAACGTTTTTTGAATTGATCTCTTTTACCCATTTGTATCCCAAGTATTCTCATTGCATCTGTTAATGGGATACTTGATTTTAAATATGTTGATAATTGTGTTAACCAGAAAATTAAATCTTTTGTTTTTAATTTTCTTTTAGAAAAACTTTTTTGTCCGTAAAATAATTCTATAAATTTATTATTTTCTAATTTAAATACAGTATATCCTTCTGATTCTAAAAAGTTAAATACTTCTTGTTTAGTGAACGCCACTAAATAGCCAACAACATCATGTCCTTCACTATCTCTTGCAGTATATTTATAAGTATTAGGATACTCAGTTCTAACACTTTCTTGTTTGTTTATTTCACTTATTAATAAGTCTCTTTCTTTAAGTTTTTTTTCATTTATTTTTTTATTTACTTTTTTATTTGTTTTTTTTAATTTTAATGTATTGTGATTTTTTATTTGTTCGTTTTGTTTAATTTCATTATTCTTTTTTATTTTATCATCTATTGAATCCATTTCTAGATTAATAGCTTTTATAACTTCTTTTTTTTCTTTTTTATTTTTACTATTTGCATAACTTTTATATATTGAAGATGCTATTAAATTATATACTAATCTAAATGGATAAGTTATTCCATATAAAGTATAATAACAGCCTAAACAAAAGTACATAAAAGGAGATAATAAAATTAAAAATATATTTTTCTTTTTCTTTGGTTTACTCATATCTTACTCCTTCTATCATTACTATAAATAGTATAACATATAATAAGTATAAAATGTAAAGTTTTTTATTATTTTTTCATATAATTATATGAGTGTGATGTATATGAATAATAATCCAACAACTTTAACTAAAGTATTATCTAGTATTAATAATACTTTAAGTATTGCTAATAAGGCAATGCCATTATATAAAGAAGCTAAACCAATTTTTAAAACGATAAATAAGACTTATAAAAATATTAAATCTAATAAAACAGATTTATCAAGTATGATAAAATTAATGAAATTAAAGAATACTATAAAAAAAGATATGAATACAAATACAATACCAAATATAGAAGAAAATATTCCAACTACAATATCTAAAGATACTTATAATAGTATTAACAATCCTACGTTTTTTATATAGAAAAAGATTAGAACTAAACTAATTCTAATCTTACCATTAAAGCATCGTCTCCGATTCTTTCTTTTAATTTTATAATACGAGTATATCCACCATTACGATCAGCATATTTAGGTGCTAATTCATTAAATACTTTACTAACAACAGCTTTATCATTATGTAAGAAAGCTAAAGCTTGTCTACGACTAACTAAAGTACCTTTTTTACCATAAGTAATCATTTTGTCAATAAACTTACGTGCTTCTTTAGCTCTTGCTTCAGTAGTTACTACATATCCATTAGTTATAACGTCTTTAGTAATACCTGCTAATATGCTTCTTCTAATACGTGATTCTCTTCCTAATTTTCTGTATGACATATTTTCACTCCTTATTCGTGGAACTTAAGTCCCATTTCTTTTACTTTATCTATTACTTCTTTTAAAGATTTTTTACCTAAATTACGTATCTTATTAACTTCAACTTCTTTTTTATCAATTAAATCTTGCATTGTGTTAATACCAGCTCTTTTTAAGCAATTGTATGCTCTAACGCTAAATTCAATTTCTTCAATTGGAGTTTCTAAAGTTTTAGTAATAGTATCAACTTTCTTTTCAGCTATGATACCAGTAATATCTGAAATTTGATTTAAATCTGCTACTATATTTAAGTGTTCAATTAATATTTTACTAGCTAAAGCCATAGCTTCTTCTGGAGTAATTGAACCATTAGTGTAAACATTCATTGTTAATTTATCATAGTTTTCATTTTGTCCAACACGAGCATCAGTTACTTCATAACTAACTCTTTCGATTGGTGAATATAATGAGTCAATTGGAATAACATCTACACCAACATTATCTAATAACACTTTATTTTGTTTTGAATCAACATATCCACGACCATTACCAACTGTCATTTCCATGTCAATTTTTCCGCCTTCGACTAAATTACATATAACTAAGTCTGGATTAATTATTTCTATATCAGCATCATGTTCTATCATACCAGCAGTTACTGGTCCTTCTGTATTTGCTGATAATTTCATAACTTTATTTTCTTTAGTATGATTTTTTACAACTAAACTTTTTAAATTGATTATTATAGTTGTTACATCTTCTCTAATTCCATCAATTTTTTGAAATTCATGTAAAACTCCATCAATTTTAACACTAGTTATTGCACTTCCAGGTAAACTAGAAAGCATAACTCTTCTTAATGCATTTCCAATAGTAGTACCAAAACCTCTTTCTAAAGGTTCTAATTCAAATTTACCATAACTATTTTTTTCAACATATTCAGTTATTTTATATTCTGGTTTTTCAAAATTCATAACTTTCCTCCTTAATTTCTTGGACGTTTAGGTGGTCTACAACCATTATGTGGAACTGGTGTTTCATCATTTATAGCAGTAATTTCAAGTCCAGCAGTTTGTAATGCACGAATAGCATTTTCTCTACCATTACCCATTCCTCTTACATAAACTTCAACTTTTTTTACTCCAGCATCACTAGCAGCACGTCCAGCTTGTTCAGCAGCTTGTCCTGCAGCAAAAGGAGTCTTTTTCTTTGATCCCTTATAACCAATTGTTCCAGCAGAAGCCCAACTAATTACGTTTCCTAATGTATCTGTAATTGATACAACTGTATTATTATAAGTTGAATGTATATGTGCTTGACCTTCTGGAATATTTTTCTTTACTTTTCTTTTTCTTCTATTATAAGCCATAATTCTTTATCCTCCTAAATACTATTTACCAACTTTTTTCTTGTTAGCAACTACTTTTCCTCTACCTTTACGAGTTCTAGCATTTCTATTAGTTCTTTGTCCACGAACTGGTAAACCTTTTTTATGTCTAACACCTTCGTATGAACCAATTTCCATTTTATTTTTTATATTCATATTTACTTCACGACGTAATTCACCTTCAACTAAATATTTATCAACTTCTTTTCTTAAAAGAGCTTCTTCTTCATTAGTTAAATCTTTTACTTTTTTTAATACGTCAACGTTAGCAGCTTCACAAATAGTTTTTGCTAAGCTTCTTCCTATACCATAAATATGAGTAAGTCCTGTTTGTATATTTTTATCTTTTGGTAATTCGATATTTTTAATACGTGCCATAATTTCCTCCTATTAACCTTGTCTTTGTTTGTGTTTTGGATTTTCACAAATAACCATAACTTTACCTTTTCTTCTTATTATTCTACATTTAGCACAAATTTTCTTTACAGATGGTCTAACTTTCATAATTAAATTCCTCCATTATCTTCTATAAGTTATTCGCCCACGTTTTAAATCATATGGTGAAAATTCTACTGTAACCTTGTCACCTGGTAAGACACGAATCATATTCATTCGCATTTTACCAGAAACGCGAGCCATTACAATAGTTCCATTCTCTAATTCCACTTTATAATCGTCTTTTATACTATCTAGTACTTTACCTTCGACTTCTATTGTAGCTTCTTTAGCCATTTTTCACTCTCCTGTTAATATTTCATATCCATCATCACGAACGACTATTGTATGCTCGAAGTGTGCGCTTGGTAAATTATCTCGAGTAATAATAGTCCAGTCGTCATCAAGGACATAAATTTTTCTAGTTCCACTAGTTAACATTGGCTCTACAGCCAAAGTCATTCCTGTTTTTAAAGTTATTCCTGTATCATATTTACCATAGTTTGGTACATCAGGTTCTTCATGAAGACTTGTTCCAACACCATGACCAACTAATTCACGAACAACTCCTAAATTATGCTTCTTAGCATATTGTTCTATTCTTGCTCCAACATTTCCTAACTTAGCACCAGCTTTAATCTCTTTAAGTCCGGTAAACAAAGCTTTTTCTGTATGATGTAATAAATATTCTTTTTGTTTATTTATTTTTCCTACCGGGTATGTCCAAGCAGAATCAGAATGATATCCGTCAAGAAGAACTCCAATATCAAGTGATACAATATCTCCTTCTTTTAAAACTCTGCCTCCTGGGATACCATGTACGATTTCTTCATTAACTGAAACACATATAGATCCAGGATAACCATATAGTCCTAAAAATCCAGGAACACCTCCATGACTTCTGATAAATTTATCTGCTTCATCATTTAAGTATTTAGTTGTAATTCCAGGTTTGATTAATGACTTTAAATATTGATGTGTCAAATAATTTATATGACCTGCTTTTTTCATTTTTGATATTTCTTCTTCACTTTTTATAGATATCATTTACCAATCACTTTCTTTACTTCTTCAAACGTTTCGTTTGGAGTATCAATTTTGTTTATAATTACTAATTTACCTTTTTCTTTATAATAATCTAATAAAGGTTTAGTATTTTCTAAATAAGTATCGAATCTTATTTTGAATGATTCTTCATTATCGTCTGTACGACTAATAAGTTCTGTATTACAATTGTCACATAAATTATCATTTTTTGGTTTCATTAATTCATTATACTTATTATAAATTTTATTACATTTAGGACATGTAATACGTCCTAATGCTCTATCTATTGCAGTTTCACGATTAACATTTAAATATATAACTGCATCTATATTTAAATTTAGAGTTTTAAGTAAATTGTCTAATATACCTGCTTGTTTTATATTTCTTGGATATCCATCTAATATAAATGATGTAGATATATTTTTTAATTCTTCTTTTAATAAATCAGTAACGATATTATCATCTACTAATTTACCTTCTTTTAGTAGTTCTTTAAGTTTATTACCTAATTCACTACCATCTTGTTGTTTTGAACGTAGTAAATCACCAGTAGATACATGTTTGTATCCATATGTACTTACGAGCTGTTCGCTTAAAGTACCTTTTCCAGCAGCTGGAGGCGCAATAAGAATTAAATTTTTCATCTTCTGCGTCTCTTTCTACTAGTTTTATAGCTACGACTTACAATTGAACTTTCAAGTTGTTTATAAGTTTCTAATGCAACACCAACTACAATTAGTAATCCTGTTCCACCAAGTGTTACAGAACTAGATATATTTGGTATTTTCCCCATTAATATTGGTAAAGTTGCAATTATTATTAAGAAAATTGAACCAACTACTGTAAGTCTAGTTATAACATATTTTAAATATTGGCTAGTTTTTTCACCTGGAGTAATACCAGGAATATAGCTTCTATTTTTATCTAAATTTTCACTCATCTCATCAGGATTTAATTCCATTAATGTATAAACATAACCGAAAACAAATATTAATACAACATAAAGTATAAATCCAGTGAATGAAGTATAATTTATATAATTTTTAACGAAGGTTTTAAATGCTTCATTTTTTATAACACTAGCAATTAAAGATGGTATACCAATAAAAGCTGATGCAAATATTACTGGCATAACACTAGCACTGTTTAATTTAATTGGTATATATGATTGTTCTTTATTGTATGCAGTACTTGTTCTATTACTATATTGAATTGGTATTCTTCTTTGAGCTGTTTCAATAAATATGACACCAACTAATATTAATATATATACTAGTACAAATAAGATAAACCATGCTATACCAGCACCTGTACTAAAATTACCAGAATTAACAAGATCATTAAATGCTGTAGTAAATGTATTTGGTAGACTTTGTACTATACCTGCCATTATTAATAATGACATACCATTACCAATTCCTTTGTTAGTTACTTCATCAGCTAACCATATTAGTAATGAACTACCAGCTGTTAAATAAAGTGTTGTCTTCATAACAGTTAATGTTCCCATACCTTTTAAATATGCATAACTAAATATGTATCCTTGAACGAAAGCAAATAATATTCCTAAATATCTATTAATTCTGTTAATTTTTTGCCTTCCTGTAGCCCCTTCTTCTTTTAATTCTTTAAAGTATGGTATTATATCCATTTGTAATAATTGAGTTATGATTGATGCTGAAATATATGGCATAACACCTAACGCAAATATACTAAATGTTTTTAAGCTACCACCACTCATTAAATTCAAAAGTTCTAAGAATCCTAAATCACTAGTGATTTGTTTAGCACCTGGAACAACAATTCCTGTACCAATTACGAATATAGCCAAAACGGCTAAAGTGAATAGAATTCTTTTTCTTAAATCTTTATTTGTAGGACTGAATAATCCTTTAAGATTTGAAAACATTAAATCACCTCAGCAGTTCCGCCAGCATTCTCTATTTTAGTTACAGCACTTGATGAAAATCTATTAGCTTTTATAGTTAATTTTTTTTCTAAAGTACCATTTCCTAATACTTTTAATCCACAAAGTTCTTTTTTAATAATACCTTTTTCTTTTAATAATTCAGGAGTGATAACATCACCATCATTAAATCTGTTTAAATCACTTAAATTGATTGTAGCAAATTCAATTCTAAATCTAGCATTATTAAATCCTCTTTTTGGTATTCTTCTATATAATGGACTTTGTCCACCTTCGAACCAAGGTTTAATACTTGCTCCGCTTCTAGATTTTTGTCCATTTTCTCCACGAGTTGAAGTTTTACCCATTCCACTTCCGGCTCCACGTCCAACTCTTTTTGTTGCTTTTCTTTCAGGAGTACGAGATAAATTTTCTAATTTCATATTATAACTCCTCAACTTTCTTTCCACGTAGCTCTGCTATATGTTCACGAGTACGTTCTGATTTTAAAGCTTCTAAAGTAGCTTTTGCCATGTTAACTTTTGTATTAGATCCAAGTGATTTAGATACGATATCTTTAACACCAGCTAATTCTAATATAACACGTACAGGACCACCAGCTATAACTCCAGTACCTTCTTTTGCAGGTTTAATTAAAACTCTAGCCTTACCACATTCACCAATAGCGTCATGAGGTATAGTTCTGTTATCAACAATACTAACTTTTGATAGGTTTTTATTTGCTGCTTGGATACCTTTCTTTATAGCTTCTGGAACTTCATTAGCTTTACCTGTTCCAATACCAACAAGTCCTTTTCCATCTCCTACAGCCATTGTAGCAGCGAAACGGAAATGACGACCTCCCTTTGTAACTTTAGTTACACGAGAGATAGAGACAACTCTTTCTTCAAGAAGTTTCTTTTTAGAGTCCATATTTTTTTCTTGTCTTGCCATATCTTATCCTCCCACTAAAATTCTAATCCGTTTTCACGTGCAGCTTCAGCTAAAGCTTCTACACGTCCATGATAAAGGTATCCACCTCTATCAAATACTACATTAGTTATATTTGCTGCTTTACATTTTTCTGCTATATCTTTTCCAACTAATTTAGCACCTTCGATGTTTCCACCATTTTCTAATTTTAAACTTAAGCTTGATGAACTAACTAAGGTAATGCCTCTTTCGTCATCAATTACTTGAGCAAAAATTTGAGAATTAGATCTGAAAACATTTAATCTTGGACATTCACTTGTACCACTAACTTTATTACGTACACGAGCATGTCTTTTTTTTCTTAATTCATTTCTTGACTTATTCTTAATCATATACTAATCTCCTTACCTTATTTAGCTGCTTTCTTTCCTTCTTTACGTCTAATATGTTCGCCCTTAAATCTAATTCCTTTACCTTTATATGGTTCTGGTTTTCTAAGTTTTCTTATATTAGCAGCAAATTCAGAAACTTTTTGCTTATCAATACCACTTATAGCTATTTCAGTAGTACTAACTTGTTCTGCTTTTAAGTCTTCAGGAACAATAACCTCTACTGGATGACTAAATCCTGCATTAACGTTAATTTTGTTTCCTTGAACATTAAATCTGTATCCGACACCAACTATTTCTAATTCCTTTTTATATCCTTCACTAACACCAATAATCATATTTTCGATTAAAGCATTAGTAGTTCCATGTAAACTCTTAGTAGTTTTTAAATCATTTGGTCTAGTTATTGTTAAGATGTTTTCATTAACATCAATTTTCATATCTTTATTAAATGAATTTGTTAGTTCTCCTTTAGGACCTTTAACTGTAACAACATTATTGTCAATTGCAACAGTAACACCTTCTGGAATATTTATTTTTCTATTTCCAATTCTGCTCATAACACGTTTCCTTACCAAATATAGGCAAGTACTTCTCCTCCTAGATGTTTACTTCTAGCGTTTTTATCAGTCATAAGACCTTCTGAAGTAGAAATAATTGCAATACCTAATCCATTTAAAACTCTAGGAAGTTCATCATGTTTTGCATAAACTCTAAGTCCTGGTTTACTAATTCTTTTTAAACCAGTTATAACTCTTTCTTTCTTGTCTGCACTATATTTTAAATCTAATACCATTTCATCACCATTAACATTTTTAGTGACTTTATAATTGCTTATATAACCTTCATCTTTTAAGATTTTAGCTATTTCTTCAATCATTTTAGAACTTAATACAGTTACAGTATCATATTTCATTTGATTTGCATTACGTATTCTTGTAAGCATATCTGCTATTCTATCATTTACCATAATTACCTTCCTTTCTACCAACTAGACTTTTTAACACCAGGTATTTGTCCTTCGTTTGCAAGTTCTCTGAAACAAATACGGCATAAACCAAATTTTCTAATAACTCCATGAGGACGTCCACATCTCTCACAACGAGTATAACTTCTTACTTTAAATTTAGGTGTACGTTTATTTTTAACTTTCATACTTGTTCTTGCCATACATGCACCTACTTTCTAAATGGCATTCCGAATCCACTTAATAATTCTAAAGCTTCTTCATTAGTTTCTGCAGTTGTTACAAAAACTATATCCATTCCTCTCAATTTTACTATTTCATCATAATTAATTTCTGGGAAAATTAATTGTTCTTTAATTCCTAAAGTGTAGTTTCCAAAACCATCGAATGATTTAGAACTAATTCCTCTAAAATCTCTAACACGTGGAAGTGCTACTTTAATTAATTTTTCCATAAAATTATACATAGCATCTCCTCTTAATGTTACTTTAACACCTATAGGTTGTCCTTCTCTTAATTTAAATGCTGCTATAGACTTTTTAGCTTTAGTGATTATTGCTTTTTGTCCTGTAATAGCCTCTAAATCTTTTTTTGCTGCTTCTATGAATTTGCTATCATGAGAAGCATCTCCAACACCAATATTAACAACTATTTTTGATAATTTTGGTACTTGCATAACAGAAGAATAATTAAATTTTTCCATTAAATTATTTTTAATTTCTGTATTATATAAATTTCTTAATTCGTTCATTATTTTTCACCTACTTCTTTCTTAGTAGATTTTTTTGTAGTAGTTTTTTTAGCTTTAGTATCCTTTACTTCAGCTTTTTTAGTAGTTTTTTTATCTTCTTTTGCTTCGATAACTTTTACATTAGATACATGAATAGGTGCTTCTACACTAAGTATTCCACCAGTTTCATTCATTGCATTTGGTTTCATATGTTTTTTAACGATATTAATTCCTTCAACTACGACTTTATCTTTCTTTTTTAGAGTAAGAATAACTTTTCCTTCTTTACCTCTATCTTTTCCAGCTAAAATACGTACTTTATCTCCAACTCTAACTTTCATATATCCTCCTATAATACTTCAGGTGCAAGTGAAACTATCTTCATATAATCTTTATCACGTAATTCTCTTGCAACTGGTCCTAGAACACGAGTTCCTATTGGACTCTTATCATCTTTTATTAATACACATGCATTGTCACCGAATCTTATATAAGAACCATCTTTACGTCTAACACCTTCAACGCTTCTTACGATAACAGCTTTAACTACTTTACCTTTTTTTATATTTGAATTAGGTATAGCTTTTTTAACTGATGCTACTACTACATCACCTATATTACCATACTTTCTTTTGCTTCCACCCATTACTCTAATAACCATTAGTTCACGAGCTCCAGAGTTATCAGCTACTTTTAATCTAGTTTGTTGTTGTATCATAATAACCCTCCTTAAAGAATCACAGCTTCTTTAATAACACTTACAAGTTCATATCTCTTAGTTTTTGATAATGGACGAGTCATTGCTATTCTTACTGTGTCTCCTACTTTCGCTATATTTTTTTCATCGTGTGCACGATATTTTTTTGAATATTTTACCATCTTGTGGTATAAAGGATGTTTTCTGTGAGTTTCAACTAAAACAGTAATAGTTTTATCATTTTTATCACTTACAACACGACCTACAAGTTCAGTTCTCTTAGTCTTTTCCATTAGTTTTCACTCCCATCATTTTCTTTTTCTGTTAAAACAGTTTTTAATCTTGCAACATCTTTTCTTAATTTATTAATCATATGAGGTTTTTCAAGATTACCAGTAGATGCTTTCATACGAAGTTCAAATAATTCATGTTTTAATTCAACTATTTTAGTATTGATTTCTTCAACACTCATTTTTCTTATATCACTAGTTTTCATCTTTTACCTCACTTTCTTTCATAACAAATTTAGTTTTTACACTTAATTTATGGCTAGCAAGTCTTAATGCTTCACGAGCAACTTCTTCACTTACTCCAGCTATTTCAAACATAATTTTACCTTTTTTAACAACTGCTACCCATTCATCAACATTACCTTTACCTTTACCTTGACGAGTTTCTAAAGGTTTTTTAGTTCTAGCTAAATGTGGGAAAATATTTATCCAAACTTTTCCTCCACGTTTCATATAACGTGTCATAGCAATACGAGCTGCTTCTATTTGACGAGCGCTAACGTATCCACCTTCTTTAGCTTGCAAACCATAATCACCAAAATGTAATTCTAAGTTTCCTTTAGCTTTTCCATCATAAGTAAGTCTATGTGGTTTTCTATATTTAGTTCTTTTTGGCATTAGTGGCATTACGACCAGCCTCCTTTACCTTTTTATTACCAAGGATTTCTCCTTTGTAAATCCAAACTTTAACACCTATTTTACCATAAGTTGTATTAGCTTCACTTGTTGCATAATCTATATTAGCTCTAATAGTATGTAGTGGAACTGTACCTTCTGTATAACCTTCAGTACGAGCCATTTCAGCACCAGCTAATCTTCCTGATACGCTAGTTTTAATACCTTTTGCTCCAGCTTTCATAGTGTTTTTGATTGCTTTCTTTTGAACATTACGGAAGTTTGCTCTATTTTCAATTTGTTTAGCAATTGAATCAGCAACTAATTTAGCATTTAAATCAGGATTTTTTTCTTCAACTATACTTACGTATATTTCTTCATTAACTTGTTTTTTTAATGCTTTCTTTAATTTTTCGATATCTTCTCCACCACGTCCAATTACAACACCTGGTTTAGCAGTATGAATTTTAACTTCAACTTTATCTTTTCTTCTTTCGATTTCAACACTACTAACAGCAGCATCTGATAAAGTCTTTAATAAATATTCACGAATTTTGATATCGTTATTTAATTTAACTGCATAATCTTTATCAGCAAACCAATTACTTTGCCAATTTTTATTAACGCCTAATCTTAAACCATTAGGATTTACTTTTTGTCCCATTAGTTTGCCTCCTTAACTCCGTCACTAACTTTAACAGTTATATGACTTGTTCTTTTATCTCTTCTATCAACCTTAGAACGTGATCCAATTTTAGATCTTTTAAGTACAGGTCCTGGATTGATAAAACATTCAGATATTACTAAATCTTCAAATTTCATATTATAGTTATTAGTTGCATTAGCACATGCACTATTTAAAACTTTACTGATTAATCTACTAGATTTAGTATTAGTATTTTTTAATATTGCCATAGCTTCACTAGCTTTCTTTCCTCTTATTAAATCAAGAGTCATTCTAGCTTTTCTTGGAGCAACCATAGCAGATTTATGAATTGCAAAAGTTTCCATCTAATCCTTACCTCCTACTTTTGTCCTGCATGTCCGCCGAATTTACGAGTTAAAGCAAATTCGCCTAATTTGTGTCCTACCATATCTTCAGTAACATAAACTGGAATAAATTCTTTACCATTATGAACTGCTATAGTATGTCCAACAAATTCAGGAAAGATTGTTGAACGACGAGACCAAGTTTTAACAACTTCTTTTTTATTTTCTTCATTTAATTTTTCGATCTTTTTCATTAGATGTCCATCTACGAAAGGACCTTTTTTAATACTTCTTGCCATTTAAACACACTCTCCTTATTTCTTTCTCTTACTAACAATTAATTTGTTAGAAGCTTTCTTATTTTTACGAGTTTTAAGTCCAAGAGCTGGTTTACCCCAAGGAGTAACAGGCCCTTTTCTTCCTATTGGTGTACGTCCTTCACCACCACCATGTGGATGGTCGTTAGGGTTCATTACACTACCACGGTTAGTAGGTCTAATTCCCATATGACGAGTACGTCCTGCTTTACCGATGTTAACAAGTTCATAGTCTTCGTTACCAACTACACCAACTGTAGCCATACAAGTACCTAACACTAATCTTGTTTCACCACTTTGTAGACGAATCATAACATATTTATCTTCTCTACCTAATATTTGAGCACTACTTCCTGCAGATCTTGCAAGACTAGCACCTTTACCTGGATTTAATTCAATATTGTGAATAACTGTACCAACTGGAATGTTTTTAATCATCATTGCATTACCAACTTTGATATCTACAGCTTCTCCACTTTCAACTATCATACCTACTTTTAAATCTTTAGGAGCGATAATATATCTTTTTTCTCCATCTTTATAAGTAAGTAATGCTATATTTGCACTACGATTTGGATCGTATTCAATAGTTGTAACTCTAGCAGGTATTCCAAATTTATTTCTTTTAAAATCTATTAATCTGTATTTTCTTTTAGCTCCTCCACCAATGTGTTGAACTGTCATTCTACCTTGATTATTTCTACCACCAGTTTTAGTTTTTTTAACTAATAAACTTTTAGTAGGCTTACTAGTAGTTAACTCTTCATTAGCTAAAGTACTCATACCTCTACGACCATTAGTCGTTGGTTTATATTTTTTTATAGCCATTATTTACACCGCCTTACATTTCTATAGCTTGACCGTCAACTAAAGTAACGTAAGCTTTCTTATAAGTCTTAGTCTTCCCAGTATACTTACCAACTCTTTTATCTTTTGCTTTAGTATTAAGTGTATTAACACTTTTAACTTTAACATTAAATAAATTTTCAATAGCAAGTTTTATTTGAGTTTTATTAGCACGTGCATCAACTTTAAATACATAAGTTTTACCATCAGTAGCTAATACTTGACTTTTTTCAGTTATAACTGGTGCAATAATAATTTCACTATTCATCATTATTTAAGCACCTCCTCTATATATTTAACTGCTCCTTCTTCAATTACCATAGTATCAGCATTAACAATGTCATAAACATTTAATTCATTAGCCATTAATACTAAAGCATATCCTAAATTTCTAGTAGCTAAATATAAATTTTCAGCATCATTTTCAGTAACAAATAATACTTTACCAGCCAATTTTAAATCAGCCATTAGTTTCTTAATATCTTTAGTTTTTACACTATCAATATTTAAATTATCAACTACAACTAATTCTTTATTATTAACTTTATCAGTTAATGCAGAACGAATTGCAAGTCCTCTTTCCTTTTTATTCATTTTGAAAGTATAACTTCTTGGAGTAACACCAAATACAACTCCACCGCCTCTATAATGAGGAGCACGAATAGTACCTTGTCTAGCATTACCAGTACCTTTTTGTCTATATGGTTTTCTTCCTCCACCGCTAACTTCACCACGAGTTTTAGTCTTATGTGTACCTTGTCTTAAAGATGCAAGTTGTAAATCAATTGCTTTCTTTAAAACGATATCATTAGTTTCAATTTTCCAAATACTATCATTAAGTTTTAAATCACTAGTTTTTTCACCCTTAAGGTTAATAACATCTATTTTTGCCATTATAAATCTCCTTTCGACTGAAGTTATGCTTCAGTAGTTTCCTCGATTTCTTTAGTTTCAGTAGTATTTTCTACGTTAGTATCTTCAACTACTTCTTCTACTGCATCAACAACAGTTTCTTCTTCAGTTTCGTATTTAACTAGTTCTTTAGGTTCAACTTTCTTGTTTCCTTTAACAGCAGATTTGATTAAAACTAATGAATTCTTTGCTCCTGGAACATTTCCACTAACTAAAATGTAATTATCATTTACGTTAACTTCAATAATTTCAAGATTTTGAATAGTAACTGTTTCACTTCCCATGTGTCCAGCTAAATTTTTACCCTTTAATACTCTCATTGGTCTCATAGTTCCCATTGATCCTGGTCTTCTATGATATCTTGAACCATGTGTTTCTGGTCCACGAGATTGGTTATGACGTTTAATTACACCAGCAAATCCTTTACCTTTACTAGTACCAGTAACATCAACCTTTTCTCCAGCTTCAAATGTGTCAGCTTTTATAGTGCTTCCTAATTCGTAAGTTGTTGTATCTTCAACTCTAATTTCTTTTAAGAAGCGCTTAGGAGTAACACCTGCTTTTTTAGCATGTCCTATTTCTTGTTTTGTAGCATGTTTTTCCTTTTTATCAACAACACCTAATTGAATAGCATTATAACCATCAGTATCAACTGTTTTAATTTGAGTTATAACATTTGGTTCAACAGATATTACTGTAACAGGAATAACTTTACCATCAGTCGTAAATTTTTCGGTCATACCGATTTTACGTCCTAAGATTCCTTTCATTTCTTTTCCCTCCAACTATTTTGTTTCTATTTTTACGTCAACACCACTTGGAACATCTAAGTGAGTTAAAGCATCAATAACTTCCTTACTAGGATTCTTTATATCAATAAGTCTTTTATGAGTACGTCTTTCAAATTGTTCTCTACTATCCTTATATTTATGTACTGCTCTTAATACAGTAAATTTTTCAATTTCTGTAGGAAGAGGAATTGGTCCAGATATTTCTCCACCAATTCTTTTAATAGTAGTAACAATCTTGCTAGCTGTATCATCAAGTACTTTATGATCATAAGCTTTTAATCTTATTCTTACTTTTGACATTTTTCATGTCCTCCCTTCGTTTATATCTTTCGTATAAACATAGCTCCGATACGAATTCCCCAATACCCAAACAGATTAACAACTCCGCCTAGTGTATCAGCCACCTCGCACATCATAGCCAAATGAATACAAAATAAATTATATACTAATCTTAGTAAATATGCAAGCAAAAATCACACTTTTTTTAAAAAAAATTAAAATTTTTTAAAAATATTAAAATATAAAAGAAAAATAACCACATTTAATGGCTATTTATACTTCTTTTTTACTGTTAAATACTTTTAATTTTTGTAATCCAGCAACTACTACTGCACCTATTACAAAGAATAATATATTAAAATTGCTAAAATTAATTGCATCAACTGGATTATCCAATGTTGTCGGCCCCATAATAATTGAATAAATTGATCCAATCATTAATCCTATTATTAAATAAACAGTAGCACATCTATAATTGTCTAATGCTTTTTTTAGTAGTTTAATGATTGATAATATTCCAGTTATTACACCTAAACCAAAAATGAAAAGTCCCCAGAATGATGAAAAATTAAAATGCATCAAATCTTTTATACCTGTAATAATTGGTAAATATAATCCAAATATTAAAAGTAATGTTGAACCAGATATACCAGGTAATATCATAGCACTTATTGCTATCATACCAACTATAAATATATATATACTATGACTTAATGTTAATTTAGTTAAAGACATATCTGCTAACTTAGTACTATTAAAATATGTTATTATAAATACAATTACAATACCAAGTATTAAAAACAATATATTTAAGTAATTCTTTTTCAAAGTATCTTTTTCTTCCTTAATAATAATAGGTATTGAAATAAGAATAAATCCTATAAACAATGAAGATACTTTATATATATGACTTTCAAAAACACTTGTAAGTATTAAAACGGAAAGTCCCATACCTATTATCCAACCTATACCCAACTTAAATAAATATTTAATTCCATCCATTCTTTTTTCTTTATGCAATAATGAATCTAACGCATTAATAAAATTATCATAAAAACCTAACAAAAATGCTATTGTTCCACCAGAAACTCCTGGTACACTATCTGCTAACGCCATCATAAATCCATTAAAAAAATTTACTAAATATTCTTTTACTTTTTTCATAACTACCATCCTTCTTGATAATTATATCAATACATGTATAAGAATATCAATAGTAAATTACTACTAATAAATATTTTATTTCATAAGAATAAAGAATAAAAATATTATTAATATTAGTAAACAAATTATTCCATTGATTCTATCTGTTTTACTATTTTTATTATCTATTCCAACAGCCATCGTTCCTAAAACACCACCTACTAATCCACCAATGTGTGCTGAAACATCTATATTAGGAATAATAAAACCTATTCCTAAATTTAATATTAATAGTGGTATTATTTGCGATTTTATTACACTTCCTAAATAAATTCTATAGTGATATCCAAAATATAATAAACTACCTAGAAGTCCAAATATAGCACCACTTGCTCCTACACTCCAACTAGTTGTTAAAACACATGATAATAAACTACCAGTTAACATACTAACAAAATATACTATTAGAAACTTCTTTTTTCCTATAAAGTTTTCTATTTGAGTTCCTATTATATTTAATGAATACATATTACATAATAAATGAATAATATCAGCATGTAAAAAACCACATGTAATAAGTCTATATACTTGTCCCATCTTAACATAATGTTTATTTAATGCAAAATTAGTGAATACATCATATACACCAGTTTCACTTAACAAAAAAGATAAAATAAAAATACATATATTTATAATAATCAATACTTTAGTTGCTATTATCTTTTTAGGACTAAAAACACTTTCATAAAATTCATTTTCTTTTTCTGTTTTAACATTAATATCATTAGAAACATTTATTAAAAAATCTAATCCATGTAAATTTTTTATTTCTTCTTCATTAATATTAGGTACTATTTTTAAAACATTTTCATTTTGTAAATCTGCATTATTTCTTATGATTAAATTATCTATATTTTTCTTATTATCTATATTAACTTCTTCATTAATATCAGTATATATATTTAATGTTTTCATTTTTCTACTTAAAGTTTTTTTCTTGATTTGTTTACAAACGTTATTTATTTTAAATAAATCAAAATCAAATTGTTCTTTATTATGTATATAATTTGAATTTATTCTAACTATTTTATAATCTGCGTCTAAATTTTCTAACCAAACTTCATTGTTAACTCCGTTTACCAGTATAGGAGCATAATTTTCTTTAATAACAAAATAATGTACTAGTTTCATTATTAATTCATCTTTATCTGTAAATGATATATTCATTTTTTTCACCATCCCGCATATATATTTTATAACAAAGTTATATTTTAGTAAAGGAGCATTGAGATGAAATATTTATCTTTTTTATTACTTTTTATACCATGGTTGTTTTCTCCTATAATAGTTTTATTTGTTAATAAAATAAATTCTTTTATACTATTCTATTTATTATTATTAATTATACTTTATATTTTTATGACTATTTTTATTTATAAAACTTTATATTCAGATAATTATAATAAAGACTTTTTATTAAATATCATTTTATTTTATATATCTAATCAATCTTTTAATTTAATGATATTTTATTATAATAATTTATTAAGTTCTATTTTATTTTCTATCTGTCAAATATTAATATTTGTAAAGATATTACTCAATTATAAAACTTGATAGTTTTTTCTATCAAGCTTTTTTTATTCAATAACATAAGGTTTTTCTTTAGTACCTATTCCATCTCCTGTTATTTTGATTCCTGGTTTTAAATTTATTGCTGGTCTGAATGAGTAATAATTTGTATATATTTCTAGGTAAACTATAAATCCATTGTCCACAACAAAAGTAGCTGCTGGTATTCCTGACATACCTTGTATAGCCATATTTCCTCCAAATATCCAGAATGTTTTTGTGTACCCATTTTGTATATAATAATCTTTATTAAATGGATGGCTATATAAATTTCCAGCATATATAATTTCATCTAGACTTATTGCACCCACATACATATCTGTTGAATTATCTCCAAATTTTGTCATATTTATTCCATTACATGTTAAAGTGACATCTGGTGTTTTATTTTTTAATCTAACATATGAATCATAATAATATTCCTCCCTTTTTATTTGAATATCTAAAAGTTCAGTAGAAGTTAGTGGTGTATTACTATTCCAATTAGCATACACTTTATCATCTAAACACCAATCACCTACTTTTAAATATGATAAATAATTAGATAATGGTCCTGTTTGAAAATTTTTAAACGCCGTTGCCATTGAGGTTTCTTTATTTGTTTCACCATTTAAATAATCTACTTTATAAACTTCTTTATCATTTTTTGTTCCGTCGGATGCAGTTAATGTTTCTTTACTATAAAGTGTATATCCAAAATTACCAGTCTTTGTTGTTCCTCCTGTCGTTGTTGGAATATCCCAATTTCCATCACTTGTAGTGCACGTATTGTCTTGATCTTCAAGTATTAGTTTTGTGCTTCCATCTCCAGAAACACGAACTATCCTCCAACACATTCCTGCGAAGTCAATATAATTGTTAGTGACAGGTCCTCTGAAATAATATGCAGACCCATAATCATCCATTGTTCTAAACAATCCATCATTTGTAAAATCATTTGTTTCATCACTCCATGATGAACCATTCGCAACGTTGCTTGTATTAACAGTTGTTTTAATAATTTTTGTATTTTTAGATTCAGTGTCACTTATTTTTACATCAGCACCATTTTCTATTATCGCACTTGCAAGTGTTCCACTTCCCATTGGTCCAAATGTGCTTGGATTTACTAAGTTTGCTTTTGCACTAAATTGTTTATTCATATCTATACTTTGATCTGTTCCTGTATCTTTGTAAGTCACAACCAATGTATATACTTGCACTTTATCATCTTCTATAGAATTTGTCACAAGTATCTTACCCATTGTTGGAAATATTTGTTCATCACTTACTCCATTACATGTTCCACTCGCTGTTCCATTTACTGTGTAATTATTTCCATCTTTTGTAATACTATATCCTTGTTTTAAATATTGAGTACATGATATTGTATATACTAAATCTTCTGTTCTTTCTAA
>CAKONF010000011.1 GCA_934097015.1 uncultured Bacilli bacterium
GAAGGAATGAAAAACTTTAATAAAATTAGAGAAATTGGTAACGAGATAAGTGATGGAATAATGGATTCATGGAATAAGAGAAATGCATCTTTTGATATTATGAGTCAAAAGCAAAGCGATGCAATACTTGGTTATGAAAGAGTATATGATACTGAAACTAATGAAATATATAAAGCATATAATGGATTTAATGATGATTATGATGGTGAGCGATATAAACCTATACCGGATGATATGTATTCAAAAAAGACAAGTGGATATATAGAAAAGTAGTATGCTATGAAGAATAAAGAAAGAAGGGTAACATAGAGTAAAATAAAGTTTAGATAATAGATGGCGTTTCTATCTTAAGATTATTATAATAGTAATAATTAATAATAAAAAAAAATCAATGAAAATTAGGAGGAAAAAGAAATGAAAATTAAAAAAATATTATTTATGATGTTAATAGGAGTTGTTAGTATTTTAGGAATAACTTCAGTTAATGCTTTAACAATTAGTGATGATGGTAAATATACATTAATATTAACTAGTACAGCAGAAAATGCCAGTATTAATGGTGAAGATCATAAGATTATAAAATTCAATGTCACAGAAGGAGAAACAACAGTTAAATTAGCTGAATTAACAAAAGAAATAGTACCATTCAATGGTAAAAATGAATTCTCACATTGGGAAAAAGCAGGTGGTGAAAAAGTTGGCGATGATATAGCAATATCTGATTTTAGCTGGAGTGATGCTGCTGAAACATATACTAATGGTCTTACACTCTATGCAAGATTTTCTGATAAATTATTACAAGGAACTGGTACATATTATTTAACACTTGACCCATTTGCAGGTAAAATAAATGGACAAAGCATTGTAAAATTAATAAGTAAAAGTACTGAATTTAAATCTGTTGATTTAACAAAATATATTCCAGTGAGAGAAGGATACACATTTAAAGGATGGGAGTTAGATGGAAAAATTGTAACTTCAATTGATGCTAGTTATTTTGCTAATCGCGATTGTATAGAAATAACTGCGACATATACTCAAGACACTTTTAATGGTGATGGAATTGTAATAAAACTAAATGCCAATGGTGGTAAAATAGATGGTAAAGAGTTTAATAGTTACGACTATATAGGTGGAGGAAATTCAGGAACAACCATGCCACTTTTACCATATATTCCAGTAAGAGATGGTTATACCTTTAATGGTTGGAATACTAAAAAAGATGGAAGTGGAGAAAATTATAATTATGTTTACTGGAGATTTTGGGATATAGATGAAAAAACAGATAAAGAGTTTGAAAAAGATACTAAAATAAAAGAAGAAAACGGTTATGAAAGGTATAAAAATATAACTTTATATGCTTCTTGGACTAAAAAGAATGAAATAAATAATAACGGAGAAATAAAAGCAAGTATCACATTCGAAAAAGATATTAATGCAAATTATGTACTAGAAACAAAAAAAGTAGAAGTTAAAAAAGACTTAGCAGATAAAAATGTTAAGTATATTGTTGATATTAATGTATTAGAAAATGGTCAAATAGTTAAAATAAATGATACAAAAATGAAAATAAGAATTGCTTTACCAGAAGATTTAAAAGGTTATGAAAAATATGAAGTAGTTTATATTAAAGATAACCAAATACAAGAAACTATTCCAGCAACAATAGAGGATGGATACATAGTATTTGAAACAACTCATTTAAGCGAATATGGAATAGTTGCAACTAAGAATTCTACAAATAATAGTATTAATAATCCCAAAACAGGAGATAATGTTGTATTATATGTTATAAGTTCTATTATTTCAATAATTGGAATAGCTGGGGTTGGATTATATGGTTATAAAAGAAAACAAACAAATTAAAATAAATATTATAAAAATGAAGACTAGATATTTCTAGTTTTCTTTTTAAGCAATAAGGAGATGTCATATGATAAATTAATTGATTAAACAAAAATTAAATAAAAACATTATTATTTTATTTCTACTTATTATCACTATATTTATTATGATATTTAAACCCGTATATGTAGGAAAAATAAATAAAGATGGTAAAGTAGAATGTATATATAGTAATTATGTATAAAAATATTCAAATAAAATAGTTATATAATTTAAAAATAATTATGATTATTTTATTTGGAAGATATACAGTTATGTACCAACTGGACCGCACGGTATAACAGCTCCTACAACATAATTGCTATTTACAAAAGAAAATCGAAAGGTTTTCTTTTATGATTCTCAAAATAAGATACAAAATTATTCTATTTATCTTTTTTTATTATTATCTTTACTTATTAATCGTTAAGTGATTATATTTTTGTTTTAAATTATAATAATAATTAACTATACATGTGTTATAATTAATTATGAGAGGTAGTGATTAAATGATATTTAATTTTATTAATATAAAAAAGAAGATACCTACACCTTGGAAAAAGTTTTATAAAGATAATGAATTTAATATAAAAATACCAAATATGTCTTTGTATGATCAAATAAAAAATATTACTAATAGATATCCTAATAATATTGCAATAGAGTATTTGGGTAAAAAAATAAAATATAAAAGTTTTTTAAAAAAGATAGATAATTGTGCAATAAGTTTTAAATATAATGGTGTTAAAAAAGGTGATATAATTACTATTTGTTTACCTAATGTGCCAGAAGCTTTAATTGCATTTTATGCATTAAATAAATTGGGAGCTACTCCTAATATGGTACATCCGTTATCTGCAGAAGAAGAAATTAAAGAAGCTTTAAATTCTACTAATAGTAAATATTTAATTATAATAGATATGTGTTATAGTAAAATAAAGAATATAATTAGTTCTACTAATGTTAAAAGAGTAATTTTTGTATCTGCTTCTAATTCTATGAAATTTTATATGAAGTTGCCATATAAAATAATGAATTTAAGAAAGTATGAACATTATCATGTGAGTAATATTTATACTAATTGGGATTTATTTAATTTAAAAAGTTTGTTTGTTAATAAAAAAAATATTAAATTTAAAAAATATACTAAAAATACACCTGCTGTTATACTTCATAGTGGAGGTACTAGTGGGAAACCAAAAAATGTTGTTATTCAAAATAGAGCATTCTTGGCTTTAACAGAACAAGAAAAAGTAGTTTTAAAAGAGTTAAATATTGGAGATAGTTGTTTAGCTATTATGCCTAATTTTCATGGCTTTGGATTGGCGGTTTCTATGCATGCTCAAATAGCTCTAGGTTATAAAAGTATTTTGGTACCAACTTTTGATTCTAAAAAATTTGATGTATTACTTAATAAGACTAAACCTAATATGGTTTTAGGAGTACCAACATTATTTGAAGCTTTGGTAAATAGTAATAATGTAAAAAATTTAGATCTTTCTTATTTAAAATATGTTATTAGTGGGGGAGATTTTTTATCTAAGAATTTAGAAGATAGAGTAAATGAATATTTAGTTAATCATAATTCAAATACAATAATAACTCAAGGTTATGGATTAACTGAAGCTTTATCAGCAATATCCTTAGGTTATAAAGGGGTAAATAAAAGTTGTTCTATAGGAATTCCATTGCCTGGTAATTATATAAAAATAATTAATCCATCTAGTAGAGAGACTTGTAAATATGGGGATGTTGGTGAAATATGTATTCATAATAAAGCATTAATGTTAGGTTATCTTAATAATGAAACTGAAACAAATGATGCTTTACAAATACATGATGATGGTCATATATGGCTTCATACAGGTGATTTAGGATACATGGATAAAGATGGTTTTGTTTTTTATAAAGGTAGAAGTAAAAGAATGATAATATGTAGTGGATATAATGTTTATCCTAGTCATATTGAAAGTGTTATTGAAAGTCATCCTGCGGTGTTGCAGTGTACTGTTGTTGGTATGCCACATCCTTATAAAAAAGAAGTACCAAAGGCTTTTATAGTTTTAAAACCAGGTTTTCATGGATTATTTATAAAAACAGAAATAAAAGAATTTTGTAAGAAAAATTTAGAACACCATATGATTCCTTATAAATTTGTATATAGAAAGAATTTACCTAAAACTAAGATTGGTAAAGTAGATTTTAGAAAATTAATGGAAGATGATGGAATAGATGATGATGAATAAGTGTTAGATAAGAGGTAGTTAAGTATGAAAAAAATAATAAATGAATTTAAAAAATTTATATCTAAAGGAAATGTAATGGATTTGGCTATTGGAGTTATAATTGGTGGTGCATTTCAAAAGATTGTAAGTAGTTTAGTAAATGATATAATTATGCCAATATTAGGTATTGTTATTGGAGGACATGATTTTTCTAATTTATCAATAAAATTTAAAGATGCAACAATTAATTACGGATTATTTATACAAAATGTATTTGATTTTTTACTTATGTCATTTTGTATATTTATAGTTGTGAAAATTATAAATACTTTAAAGGAAGTTTCTGAGAAGAATAAAAAGAAAGAAGAAGTAGTTTTAAAAAAATCTAATGAAGAATTATTATTAGAAGAAATTAGAGATTTATTAAAAGATAGTAAAAAAAATGTTGATAAATAGTTTTAAATTTAAGATAGTTAATTCTGTACTATTAATTTAGTACTTTTTTCTTGCATATAATTTTAATGGTGAATAATATATGTTTGAAATATTTAAGAACTATTTAAAAAAAGAAGATTATTATATTATACTTTATTCTAATTATATTTATGTTTTTAGATATATAGATATAATTAAGTTTACTGATAAATATATAAGTTTAAAATTAAATAATATAATATTTAATATATATGGTATTGATTTATTAATTGTAAAATTAGAAAAAGAAGAATTGTTAATTAAAGGTAAAATAAATAAATTGGAGAAAATATATGAGTAATTATATTATTATAAGTGTTAAAAATAATATTAATAGATTTATAAATAAGTGTAATAAATATAATATAGATTTATATAATATAAATTATATTGATAAAAATAATATAATAGTTAAAATAAGAAAAGAAGATTTTAATAATATAAAAACATATAATTATTATTCTGATATTAATATATATAGAAATGTAGGATTTAATTATTTGTTAGATAAGATATATGTTCTTAGATATTTTATAGTTTGTTTTATATTATGTATAATTATTATGTATTTTGTTTCTAATATTATTTTAAGTATAAATGTTATTCATAGTAATAAAAAAGTAAGAGAATTAGTTAGTTTAGAATTATATGATAATGGGTTAAAAAGATTTAGTTTTAAGAAAAAATTTGATGAATTAGAAATAATAAAAAATAAGATTCTTGAAAATAATAAAGATAAGCTAGAATGGATTAGTATTACTAATGTAGGTATGACTTATGTTATTAGAGTAGAAGAGAGAATTATAGATGATATTAAAGAAGATGATTCTTATTGTGATTTGGTTTCAACTAAAGAAGCTGTTATTACTAATATATTTAGTGAAAAAGGAGATATATTAGTTAGTTTGAATGATTTAGTTAGAAAAGATGATGTATTAGTTAGTGGGAAACTCATATTAAATGAAGAAGTTAAAAATTATGTTTGTGCTACTGGTAAAGTAATGGGTAGAGTTTGGTATAATACTGATATATCTATAAAAAGAGATTATTTAAAAAAAGAATATACTGGTAAGAAAAGATATAATTTTGTTGTTAATCATAAAGTGTTAAGAAATAATAAATATAATAAATTTGATAAGAAATATATAATTAATAATAGATTTATTAAAATATATAAAGAGATTCAGTATAAAGAAAAAAAATATAAATATAGTGAAGAAGAGGTTTTAAATAAAGCTTTAGTAGAAGTAGATAATAAGTTTAAAAATAAATTAAATAATAGGGGTAATATAGTAGATAAAAAAATATTAAGTAAAAGTATTAATAATGATAGTGTTAATTTAAATGTTTTTGTTATTACAGAAGAAGATATTAGTAAACAAGTTAAACTTAATAAAGATGAAGTTAATTAGATGTTTTTAATAAAACATCTTTTTTATATTATGGGAAAGTTTTTAAATTTTATTTTATTTTAACTAGTAAAATGTGTTAAATGATATTATAATAAGTATGTATTATATTTTAGAAAAGAGAGATATTATGATACCTAATGAAGTTAACGTAGTATTAAAAGATATTTGGCCGATGTTATTATTGTTTGTAATAGTTATTATTACTATTAGAATAGTAGATATATTAATTAATAAAAAAAAGTTTGTTTTATATAAAGATTTATTTATTTTGATGTTTATATTATATATGCTTTTATTGTTTGAATTAGTTACTAGTACTGATTTTGAAAGTTATTCTAATAATTTTATACCTTTTAGGGAAATAATGAGATATAAATATACAAGTAAGTTGTTTTATAAAAATGTTTTGGGAAATGTATTGTTATTTATTCCATTTGGTTATTTTGTAAATAAAATACTTAAGAATAAAAAAATTATTATTGGTATGGTTATTACTTTAATTACAAGTTTATCTATAGAGATAATACAAATGAATATAGGTAGAAGTTTTGATATTGATGATATTATGTTAAATTTAATTGGTGGAGTATTAGGATGTGTGATATATAAATTTTTAGATTATATTAAAGAAAAGATGCCTAGTTGTTTAAGAAAAACTTGGATATATAATATTTTATGGATATTAATATTAGTAATTAGTTCTTTATTTTTATTAAATTATTATGGTATATGGGAGGTAGTATGAATACAGAATATGATATTATAGATAATTATGGTTATAGTAATTATGAATACTTAAATGAAGTAATAGATTATGCAATAAAGAAGTTAGATATTAAAAATAGTATATTTGATATTATATTTATTGATGATACGGAAATGCATAAATTAAATAAAGAATATAGAGGAATAGATAGAACAACTGATGTGTTGTCTTTTGCTCTTAATGATAATAAACATATTGATACTTTTATTAATAGTTTAGGGGATATATTTATTAGTATTCCTAAGATGAAAAGTCAAGCAGTAGAATATGGTCATAGTGAAAAAAGAGAATTGTCATTTTTAGCATTACATGGATTATTACATTTATTAGGATATGATCATACATTAGGAAAAAAAGAAGAAGAAGAAATGTTTGGTTTACAAAAAGAAATTTTAAATGATTTGGGGATATGATATGGAAATTAGAAACATTAGAGGAGATATTCATAATGTAAATGGATGTTTAGGATGTAATTTAAGTGATGGAACTTTAGAAACGTTTGGTGGTATTTTATATCGTGATGATGATTTTAATGTTTCTCAAGATTATGAACTTCCTATAAATGGTTTTATAATAATTGCTACTAATAAACATATTGTTTCTATTAATGAATTAAGTAAGGAACAGAGATATAAATTAATAGAGTTAGAAAATAGAATTATAGAACTTTTAAAAAGTTATGGAATATCAAATAATTATAGAATTATATTTGAAGAAAAAAATCATTTTCATGTATGGTTAATGCCAGAACATAGTTGGATGAGAGATATTGGTAAACCAATATATAATATAAAAGAGATATTTGATTATGCTAAAAATAATTTGAGAACTTTAGATAATTTAAATGATATAAGTGAAACTTGTAAAAGATTAAAAAAGGATTTAAATGGGTGTTAAATATGTATAATGAATTAAAAGAGTTATTATCTAATAGCTACTCTATAATGAGTGATTATAAAGTTGCATGTATTATTAAAATGAAAGATGGTAGTATTTATAAGGGTGTTAATGTAGAAAATCCATCTTTTAAAGATGGTATGTGTGCAGAACAGGTTGCAATTGGGAGTGCCGTAGCAGATGGATATAAAGAAGGAGATTTTGATAAAATATATTTATTAGGTTCTAGTAAAAAATCTATTACTCCATGTTTTTTGTGTAGACAATTGTTAGTTGAATTTTTTGATAACGAAGATGAAATAATTAGTTATGATGATAATGGTAGTAAGAAAATATATAAAGTTAAAGATTTATGTCCTCATTCTTTTAGTAAGGAGGATTTAAATGATTAGTGAATTGAAAGAATTATTAAGTAATTCTTATAGTCCATATAGTGATTTATGTTTTTCTTGTATAGTTGTTATGAAAGATGGTAAAAAGTTTAATGGTGTTACAGTAAAAAATGCTACATATAGAGATGGTTTATATGCAGAACAGATTGCAATTGGAAGAGCAGTTACAGGTGGTTATAAATATGGTGATTTTGAAAAGATATATATAATGGTCGGTAGTAATGATATTAGTGATTTGAAATATTTAAATGAAAGAGTTATTACAGAATTTTTTGAACCTATGAAAAGTGTAATACTTTATACTTTAGATGGTGATAATAGAGTTTTAAAAGTTGGAAACTTATATAATAATATTTATTAATAATTAACGTATATTTTGTACGTTTTTTTCATTATAATAAGTTTTATTTTATAAAATATACCAAATTATAAAAAAATAATGTATAATAGTGTTGATACTTTTTAGGAGTGATTACATGGATACAAATAGATTATTTACTACATTTGATAAAGATGGAAATGAAATATTATTGTTTATGCAGTCTGTTGATAATTATATAAATTTTATAAATGATGAAATAGTAAATAAAGATGATATACAATTAGAAACATTATTGGAGTATAGAAAAACTATAAAAACAATTAGATTTTTACCATCTTCAATTGCTAAAAAATTATATATTATGGATAGAGATAAGATAGTTGATGCAGACAATTTATTTATAGGATGTAAATGTACTGTAGTAAATTATGATAAAGAAGTTAAATGGGATCGTTGTCTTACTTATTATATTGAACATACATGGAATTATACAAATAAAGAGTTTGTAATTTATAAATATTTTAAGAGTAAAAGATATAAAGATATAAATTATGATATATTAAAAAATGTAGGTGATCAAAAATTATATATTCAAGACAAACAAGATACAAACATATATTTATTACCAAAATTTAAAAACGGAACAAAAATTATTTTAGCAGATGATAATTATATTAGTTTTGGTGATTACTTAAAAGAAAAATATTTAACAAAAAAGAAAGTTTATGAATTAGCAAACTATTTGAAATATGAATGTACTAGGGATTATTTTAATGAACACAAGTAGAGTATTTACGGTATTTGATAAGAATGGTAATGAAAAATTGATATTTTTAGATGAAAATAATAGATATTTTGATTTTGATGGTAATGAAATAGAAAAACAAAAATTAGATTTAGAAACATTAAAATATTTTTCTTCTTTATTAAAAAAAATAAAACATTGTCCTTCATTTATTATTAAATATTTATATAATAAAGATAGAAATAAGTTAATAGAAACTGATGATATATTAATTGGATGTAAATACAAAATATGTGATTTAAAAACAATACCAATAGATTATTATTGTGGAGGCACATTAATACATGACTTTAGTTATAAATGGAATTCTTCAGATTCAAAAGTAGGCCTATACATATTTTTAAGAAAAAAATTTAATGATAAGTATAAATTATATAAATATAAATTATGTGAAAATTTATTAGATGGAAAAAAATATATAGCATTTTATAAAAAAATGGATAAAATATTCTTTTTAAATGATTTTGATAATGGCTTTGAATATGTTTTTTTCGATGGACGTACTTTAAAATATTTATGTAAAGAAAATATAGTATCAAAAAAGAAAATATATGAATTAGCGTATTCATTAAAAAAAATAAGATTAATTAAGGAGTGATTATATGAAAAGTGGATTTGTAAGTATAATAGGAAGACCTAATACTGGTAAAAGTACATTAATTAATACAATAATAAATAATAAAATTGCAATAGTTAGTGATGTTGCAGGAACTACTAGAAATTCTATTCATGGTGTATATAATGATAAAGATACACAAATAGTTTTTGTAGATACTCCTGGTATACATAAACCTCAAGATAAGTTAGGAAGAGAATTAAATAAAGAAGCTTATAGTAATTTAAGTGATATTGACTTGATATTATTTATTGTTGATGCTTCTACTGGAATAGGAAAAGGGGATAAATTTATTATTAATGCACTTAAAAATAATGAAGTTCCTGTTATATTAATTTTAAATAAAATTGATAAGTTAAATAATGAAGGTATAATGAATGCAATTAACATGTATAAAGATTTATATGATTTTGCAGAGGTAATACCTATTTCTGCACTTAAAAATGATAATATTGATAGATTGTTAAAAGTTATTAAAACATATTTAAATGATACGGTAAAATATTATGATGATGGTATTATAACAAATGCTAGCAAATACTTTTTGGCAAGTGAATTTGTTAGAGAAAAAATATTAGAACTAACTAAAGATGAAATACCTCATAGCGTTACATGTTTGACTACAAATTATCAAGAAAAATCTAATGTAATAAACATAAGTGTAGATATAATAGTTGATAGAAGTAATCTAAAGAAAATTATAATTGGTAAAGGCGGTAAAATGCTTAAAGAAATAGGTAGTCGTGCTAGAGTAGATTTAGAAAATACATTAGGAAAACAAATATATTTAGAATTATATGTAAAAACTATAGAAGATTGGCGAGATAAAGAACGTTATTTAAGGGAATTTGGAATTATAGATGAATAAAGAAAAATATCTAAAGTTTTACATAGATTCTAATGGAGAAATAGATTTAATAAATAAATTTATAAAAGAAGAAAAAATAAATTTAAATGATTTTAATGATGTAATAACAAGTTATATAAAAGAATTAGAACAAAATAAAGAAGTAAATAAATTATATTTAGAATATAGATTAAAATTTAAAAATAAAAAAATAAATAATAATAATAATAAAATTAGTAAAAGAAAAGAAACAGAAACTATTATTAATATAATAAATAATTATATAAATGAAGATAAACATAATATAAAAGAATATGTATCTAATTCTAATTACTCATATAGTGATTTTAAAAAATTTATTAATAATTATAAGAGTTATTATTTAACTAATATAGAAAAAAATATATTAAAAGAGTTTTTTAAAAGAGAAAATGAATTTAATAAAAATAATTTAGATAAAGTAAAAGATGTAGTTGATAAAATAAGTGATGATTTAGTAAATGATAAACCATTTAATATATTAGATTATTATAATAGTTTAGGTTGGGATTCTAAGTTATTAATATATTATTTAAATAATAATAAAGATGTATTTTCTAATTTTTTAATAGATAATGTTAGAATATATTTAAAAAAATATAATATTACAGATAAAAAATATAAATTGAATGAATTTATAGAATATATAAAGAATAATAATAAAAATATGAATATTAAAAATATTGAAGTTATTATTAATTATATGAATGATAATAAAATGCCATATAATTATTATTTGTTTAAATGTATTAAAGAAAATTTATTTGAAGTGAATAAAATATAAAAATAATAACCAATATAATTATGTAAGTAAGAAAGGGTTGGTTATTATGACTAAAAAAGAATTATGGGAAATGTTTAAAAAGACAGGAAAAATAGAATATTATTTAGAATATAAAAAGAAGTGATATAGTGAGAGAAGTAGAAGGTTTTATTATTAGTGAAGTTCCATATAAAGATACTTCTAAGATAATAAATGTATTTACTAGAGAGGGTATTATTGGTTTAGTTGCTAAAGGAGCTAAAAGTTTAAAAAGTAATTTAAGAGTTAATACAACTAAATTTACATATGGAAAGTTTATTATTAAAGGTACTAGTGATAAATTAAATACATTAATGGAAGTTAGTGTTATAGATGAACTTAAAAATATTAAGAATGATTTATTAAGAATAAGTTATTTATCTTATATAGTAGATTTGACTTATCAAATAATTAAACAGACTTATGAAGTTAATAGTTTATATGATTTATTTATTAGTGTTGTACTTAAAATGAATGAAAAATTAAATCCTAAAGTATTATGTAATATATATGAATTAAAAGTTTTAGATTATTTGGGAGTTGGTATAAATTTTAATAGTTGTACAAAATGTGGTAGCAAAAATAATATAATTACTATTAATGGTGATGTAGGTGGTTATCTATGTAATAATTGTTATACTAATGAGATTATATATAATGCTAAAACTATTAAGATGTTTAGATTATATTATTTAATTGATATAAATAGTATATCTGATTTAAAAATAAGTAATGATGTTATAGATAATATAGATTATTTTATTAATACTTATTATGATAGATATACAGGGCTTTATTTAAAAAGTAAAAAATTTTTAAAAGATATTAATAAGTTATATTAGTATTTTTTTTATTATATATTTTATAAATAGTGTTTACAATTATGAATAGTTTTGATATATTATATTTAAGGTAGAAATACCTAGTAAAGAAATTTTCTATTCATAAAAAAAGATAATATGAGACTTTATACTTCTCTCCCGACCTCGAAATTTTGTTCGGGGGGGGGGGTATAAACAAGAAGTAGAAATAAAGTCTTTTTTGTGTTAAAAAACGACAAATTATTTTATATCAATAGTATATAATTGGTACTATAAGCCCATGGTAAATTAAATTATAAAAAGATATAATATAATTGTCATAATAAAAGAAAGGTAGTGAGTATATTATGAATAGAAAGCAGAAGATAATAGTAAGTACAACAGGAATATTTTTAGTACTTTTAATTCTTGTAGGATTAACTTACGCATATTTTTTAACAAGAATAAATGGAAATACAAATGAAAAAAGTATAAGCGTGACGACTGCTAACTTAAGATTAGTATATAGTGATGGAACAGATGGTGTAATAGGTGGAACTAATATAGAACCAAGTGATACTGTATACACAAAAACATTTACTGTAAAAAGTGAAGGAAATAAGAATATAGAATACGGAGTATATTTAATAAATGTAATAAATCAATTAACAAGAAAAGAAGATGTTAAATATACATTAGATTGTACAACAGATGGAACGATTACATGTAATGGAGTAAATGAATCAACATTTCCAAGTGGAATAAGTCAATTAGTAACAAATATAATAGAACCTGGAAAAACTCATACATACACATTTAAATTCACATACAAAGATACAGGAACAGATCAAAGTATAGATATGGGTAAAGAACTAAGTGCAAAGATACAAATATTTGGAAAACAACCAAATGGAGAATATTTCCCATATGAAGAAGGAACTTTATCATATAACATAATAAATAATGCAAAAAACAATTTAAATGGTACAGAATATTTAGAAACACCAAAAACTTTACCAGCACAAGCAACAAGTTCATTTATATATGTAAAAGGAACTGACCCGACATCATTTACTTCATCACTAAGTAGTGCAACAAATTATTATATTTCATATGCAGACGAGTATACAGTAGATGAAACAACAGGTGAATTAGCATTAGTAAATCCAACAATTGCAACTGAAAAATATACAACATCAATGGCAAGCAGTTTAGTAGGAAAATATGCAGTATGGGGTACTAGCACACCAACAGTGACAAACACACAAAATCAATATAGTATATATAAAATATCAACTAACATATCTGATATAACTTCAACTATAAAATACGCAATAATAAGTTCAACTACAAAATCAACTGAAAAAGAACTTAGTTCAACACCAGATGATTATGGAACAAGTTATTATTATAGAGGTGGAGTAGAAGATAATTATGTTAATTTTGCAGGAATGTGTTGGAAAATTGTTAGAATTGAAGGAGACGGTTCTACAAAATTAATATTAGAAGATAGAAGTGCTGAATGTAATGATGAATCATACACTGGAAATTGGAGTGATGGGAACACTATTATATTTGGTTATGATTCAAATTATAAAGCAGATTTTTTAAATTATTCTGGTGGTCTTGTTGACTCTTTAATGAGTTTTAAAACTACATTAGAGACAGCTTTTGGAACTGGAAAAACATTAGCTGATTATTTAAAAATAGATGATTGGTGCTTTGACCATAATGTTGCTTCTACTGATAGTAGTGGAAATCAATACTATGATGCTTATAAAAGAATATATACAGATAAAAGTCCATCATTAAAATGTACTGGAACAAAATTAAATAAATATAAAGATAGTACAGATATGTATGTAGGAACATTAACAGCAGATGAGATTGTTTTCGCAGGAGCAACTGATAAACAAAATTTGACGTATTATTTAAGCAATAGTTATGTAGTGAATAATTTTTTGAATTGGTGGGTGATTTCTTCTTACAATTACGATGCTGAATGGACAGATGATTATGTGTTTATACTACAAAGTGATACTGGATTTCTAAGTCAAGACAAAGTCACTCCATCTAGTAGTGGACACTACTCCCGTCCTTCAATAACTCTTAAGCCTGGAATCCAAATTTCAAGCGGAAATGGAACAAAAGAAAATCCTTATATTATAAAAACTTCATAAGACTTTCAAAGTCTTTTTTTCTTTACATAATAGAATTAGATTTATTGTAAATAATAATAGTAATATGATATAATTTTTAAGGAAGAGTTGGTATTATGTATAGAAAAACTTATGTAGAAATAGATTGTAAAAAGTTAGAAAATAATATAAAAGAAATAAAAAATAAATATAATGATTATAAATATTATATTGGTGTTGTGAAAGCTAATTGTTATGGTCATGGTATAGAAAGTATAAAATATTTAATAAAAGGTGGAATAAATTATTTAGCAACTTCTAGTTTAGAAGAAGCATTAAAAATAAGAGAATTATATAACGATATTCCAATACTAGTTTTAGAACCAATACATTATGAAGATATAATAATCGCTAGTAAAAATAATATAGATATTACAATAGATAATAAAGACTTATTTGATAAACTAATAAATAATAGTATAAATATTAAGTTTCATATAAAAATAGATAGTGGTATGAATAGATTTGGTTTTAAAGATAAAAATGATGTTAAATATGTATTTGATAATAGTAATAATAGTGTTAAATTGATTGGTGTATATACTCAACTTTATAGTGGTGCTGGAAATAGTTTAAAAAAAGAATTAGAACAATTTAAAGATTTAACTAGCTTAATTGACTTAAATAAAATAGATATAGTTCATATAGATAGAAGTTTAACATTAGAACAACATGAAAAAATAGAATTTGCAAATGGTATAAGATTAGGAATATTAATGTATGGATTTAATAAATATAGATATCCACTTTCTTGGAAAAGAAAATTATATAATAAAATATTTAGAATAAAAGATAATTATAAAGAATCTATTTTAAATCTTGATACAGTATTAAAATTTTATGCTGAAGTAATAGAAACTAAAAAAGTTAGTAGTAATGAAATAATAGGTTATGGGGGTATGTATGATAACAATAGTGATGTTATTGTTGGAATATTACCTTATGGATTTGCAGATTATTTATTTATAAATAAAAGTTATGTTTATATAAATGGTAAAAAATATAATATAGTTGTTAATTATATGGATGTAACTAGTGTAATAATAGATGAAAGTGTTAAAGTAGGAGATAAAGTAGAAATATTTGGAGATAATATTAGTATAAGAGAAGCAAGTAGACTAGCAAATGCTAACGTATATAAAACAATATGTAGTATTACTAATAGAGTTCCAAGAGTTTATGTATATAATGATGAAAGAAAAGAAATAGAATATTAGGTGAAAATATGAAAGAATTTAGATGTTTAATAATAGGAAATGATATAAATGCATATTACTTAGCAAGATGTTATCATGAATTTACTGGTAAGAAAGCAGATTTAATATCAATAGATATACCAGGACAAAAATCATTTGCGTATACAAGATATACTAAAATATTAAATATAAAATATATAGAAAAATTATGGGATGAAAATATATTTTTAAATGCATTAGAAGAATATTATAATTTACATAAAGGAGAAAAAATATTACTTGTTAGTAGTAATGAAACTTATGGAGAGTTCATTGCTAAAAATCAAAGTAAATTAAAAAAGAAATTTTATTTTAATTATCCTAGTGTAGAATTACAAAGAACATTAGTTAATAAAGAAAATTTTTATAAAACTTATGCTAAAAGTGTTTTAAATTTACCTAAAACTATATATTTTGATTGTAAATTAGATGATAAAGTTAAGAAAAAAATAAATTTTCCTGTAATAGTTAAACCTGCTAATGTAATCTTATTTAAACATATTAATTTTAAGGGTAAGAAAAAAATATATAGACTTAATACTATGGAAGAATTAAATGAAGTAATAGGTTATTTTAAAAATGGTGGATATGATGATACATTAATTATTCAAGAATATATTCCTGGAGATGATTCACATTTATTTGATGCAGTAGTTTATGTAGATAAAAATCATGAAGTTAAATTAATTTCGTTTGCACAAATAGGATTGCAAGAACATTCATCTAAAATGATAGGTAATGCTGCTGTTTTAATAAATGGCTATTCAGAATTTCCTGGTGTTACAGACCAAATAAATAAAATAAAGAAATTTATGGAAAAAATAGAATATCAGGGTTTTGCTGAATTTGATATGAAATATGATGAACGTGATGGAAAATATAAAGTAATGGAAATTAATGCTAGACAAGGTAGATGTTCTTATTATATTGCTCCATGTGGATTTAATTTAATTGAAATATTATATAAAGATTTAATATTAAAAGAAGAATTAGATTATCAAATAGTAGAAAATCAACAATTAGAAACGTTTGTACCAAAATATATAGTAAAAAAATATATTACCAACGAAAAATATAAAGAAAAAGTATTAAGTTTATGGAAAGATAGAGTTAATCCACTTTCTTATAAAAAAGATAATGGCTTCTTACGTAAATTATTATTAATTAAAATTGCTTATAATTATATAGTAGCGTATAAGGAATCAAACTGGGATTGGAAGTGATATAATGTGTGGATTTTGTGGATTTAGTGATAAAAGAAGTGTAAATGATAAAAAGAAAATAATAAAAGATATGTCTGATAGAATTATTCATAGAGGACCAGATAGTGATGGATATTATGTAGATAAAAATATTGCTATGGGTTTTAGAAGACTATCCATAATTGATTTAAAAGGTGGTAATCAACCATTATATAATGAAGATAAAAGTGTAGTAGTTATGTTTAATGGTGAAATATATAACTTCATGGAATTAAGAAGTGATTTAGAAAAATTAAATCATAAATTTAAAACTAATAGTGATACTGAAGTAATTGTACATGGATATGAAGAATATGGAACAAATATATTTAATAAATTGCGTGGTATGTTTGGAATAATAATATATGATAAAAATAAAAATATATTAGTTGGTGCTAGAGATTACTTTGGTATAAAACCATTCTATTATTATAATAATGATAATTTATTTATGGTAGGTAGTGAAATTAAATCTTTCTTATCTCATCCTGATTTTAAAAAAGAGTTGAATAATAAAGTATTAGGAATGTATTTATCTTATGGTACTAATCATTTAGAAGAAACATTCTTTAAATATACTAAAAAATTAAAACCAGGACATTATTTAATTTATAAAGATGGTAAAGTTAGTACACATGCTTATCATAAATTAGAATATAATAAAGTTAATAACAGCTACGAATATTATGAAAAATTAGTAGAAGAAACATTAGAAAGTTCAATTAAATATCATCAAATAAGTGATGTTGAAGTAGGTTCGTACCTTAGTGGTGGAGTAGATTCATCATATGTTGTTAGTATGGCTAAACCTAACAAGACATTTACTGTTGGATTTAAAGGTAAAGGGTTTAGTGAAATAGATTATGCTAAAAGTTTATCAGATCATTTTAATGTAAAACATTATAGTAAAGTAATTAGTGGAGATGAATTTTTTGATATATTACCAACAGTACAATATCATTGTGATGAACCTAGTGCTAACGTTAGTACAGTTCCATTATATTTCTTAAGCAAACTTGCTAGAAGTCAAGTTAAAGTTGTCTTATCTGGTGAAGGTGCTGACGAGATGTTTGGTGGATATAATGAATACAATGATTCACTAGGTGAAAAATTATATTTATCTTTACCATTATTTATTAGAAGTGGAATATCACATATAATAAAACCATTACCATATTTTAAAGGTAAACATACATTAGAAAAATATGGAAAAGATATTAGTAAAAGATATTATAATAAAACAGAAATGTTTTTAAATGATGAAATAAAAGATATATTAAATGAAGATTATATACCAGATATTACTCCTTATGATTTATGTAAAACATATCATGATGAGACTAAGGGAGAAAATGATGTACTTAGAAAAATGTATATAGATCTTAACTTTTGGCTTCCTAATGATATACTTTTAAAAGCAGATAAAATGTCTATGGCAAATAGTGTAGAATTACGTGTACCATTTTTAGATAAAGAAGTATGGAATATATCTAAAAAACTTCCTACAAAATATATGGTACATGATAATCAAACTAAATATATATTTAGACAAATTGCAAATAAAGTTATTCCAACAGAATGGGCAAAAAGAAAAAAATTAGGTTTCCCAGTACCATTTGGTAATTGGATTATGGAAGAAAAATATTATAAAAAAGTAAAAGATATGTTTAATAAAGATTTTGTTAGTACATTTTTTAATAAAGATAAAATAAACGAAATGTTAGATAATCATTATAATAATGTATTACGTAATGGTAAAAAAATATATACTATATATTCATTCTTAATATGGTATGAAAGATTCTTTATAACAGAAAAATAATCTACGTTTTGTAGATTTTTTTCATATATAAAAAAACATAAGTATTATATTAATACTATGTTATTTATATTAATTAGATATTTTTAAATGTAATTTATTTTTAATTTTATTAATAAATTCTTTACCAAATACTTCATTAATAACATTTAATTTATAAGTAATAAATATATATATTATTGCACCTATTATAGAATTAATTATAGTAGTTATGATTGCACCACTTCTAGTATATAAATCAAATGGTAAAACTTTATTTAATGTAAATAATACCATAAACATAATTATAACTGCAAATAACATTTTATATGTTAAGTTAATAGTGCTTTTAAATTTTAAACCTTTACTTTCTTTCTTTAAATAATATATACTAACACCTATACTTAAAAAGTATCCTACACAAGTTGCTATAATACTACCTATAAAACTTTCAATACCTATATATTTACATAAATACATCATTGGAACATCAAGTATACCATTTGTCACAAAACCTAATATAACAGATAAATATACAGCTTTAAATTTATTCATTGATTGTAGCATTGTAGATGTAGATATATTAATATTAACTAATAGTGCTGTAAAAATATTTATACTTAGTATTAATCCTCCATATTTATTTGTATTATAAAATATAGTCCAAATTGGAGTAGATAAAATACTTATTCCAACAGTCATTGGTATAGAAGTATAAAGTATAATTTGTAAAGCTTTATTTATTTTTAAATTAACATTTTTATAATCTTTTTTTACATAACTAGATACTATATTAGGTATTAAACTCATTGTCATACCTAATACTATAGAATTAATAATCATAGATATTTTAGGACACCATGTTGATATACTAGACGTAATAAATTCTACATCACTAGCACTATATCCTAAATGTTGTATTGTTCTACTAACTAGTATCATATCAGTAGAAGAATATACGTTAGTTATTAAGTTTATAATAATTATTGGTATAGAATAACTAGCAATTTTTTTAATAATTTCTATATTTGTAATAGAATCTTTTTTATACTCATTATCTAAATGTAAGTCTTTCTTATTATGTTTTATTTTTATTAATAGGTATAAATCAGCTGCTAAAGCTCCAAAGAATGCACCGAGTAATGATATTCCAACAGCAAGTGTTAATGTTCCATTAAATACTTTATATATTAAATATGACCCAAGTAGCATAATTGCTATTCTAACAACTTGTTCTATTAATTGACTAACACTAGATGGTGTCATTATTTTATGCCCTTGTAAATATCCTTTAGTAATACTTAAAAATGGTACAACTAATATAGACACTGAAACACATCTTATAACGAATGAAATATCATTTATAGTATTTCCACCAGTCATATCTCCAATTATTAAATGTGCTATTGGCTTTGCAAATATAAATAATAACATAAAAGATAATATAGATAATAAACTAATTATTTTTTTAGATATTTTATATGTTCTTGTTTTTGCTTCTAAATATCCTAGTGTTTCATATTCACTAATTAATTTACTAATAGCATTTGGTATACCAGCACTAGATATACTTAAGAAAATTAAATATATGTTATATGCATAGCTATAAAGTGCTGCACCGCGAGATCCTACTATTGAATAAAATGGAACAACATATAACATACCTAATATTTTTACTAAAAAAATAAATACAGTAGCTATAACAGTTCCTTCTACAAAACTATTTTTTTTCATTTAATCATTCCTTACATAAGAAAATTATATAATATTTATTAATATTTTTCATTATTTATCTTTATTTTATACATTTTATATACAAATAAAATATTTGACAAAATTAATATTGATATAAATAAAGGAATATATTATACTAACGTTTATAAGGAAGTGTTAGATTTGAAGAAAAATATTTTTAAAATTAATCAAATTAGCATACCATATGAAATATATACATATTGTATAAATGACAATTTATTTAGGACTACATTTGTATTTTATACAAGTAATATACCAACTTCTTATCATAAGTATTTAAAAATTATTATAAATGGATTTAGTATAAATACTTTTTATAGTTCTAAATATTCTAATAACAATACATTTGATAGTAAATACAACAATGAAATAGTTATTGTGTATGATGATAATTTTGATTTAAAAAATAATATAGATTTGGAATATGATTTTAATTATATAAAAAAAAGATTTATTAAAAATAGCAATAACTTAAAATTTAGTGATAAATCTATTATAGTTAGTGATGACTTTTTAAATATGAATTTTAATGACGAAGAAACGAATCAAAATTTATTAATAAAAAGATTTAATTTAATTAGTGGATTAAATGGTACTGGTAAAACTATGTATTTAAAAATACTTTCTAGTTTATTTGAAAGTAATTTATATGATATAATGAGAAACATTTATAACAATAATAAAAAAATAGGTTCTAGTGAAAAAGTGTTATATGAAATAGATAAATTATTATTTTCGGAGATAAATAATTATGATAATTTTTTACTTTTAATTGATAATATTCCATGGCATTTGTTAGATAATAAAAATAAAATTAATGTAATTGATAAATTATTTGAATACTCTATGGATGAGAAACCTATATATATTACCTCTGTAGATAACGATATTAAAACTTTAACAAAAAGAAGAACATATAATCCTAATTTTATAGATTTATAAATAGATAGGTTAATAGTAAGCAAGAATTACTTATGTAAAAAATGATGGATTAATATTAATTTTTTTGTTCTTATTAATAAAAATTATTGATTTCTACTTTACTAATGTTTTATAATATTTATTGGTATTAGAAAGAGAGCAGTTATGGAAAAAGATTTATTAAACAAAATTTATAAGTTAGGAAAATGTATATTATTAATGCTATTATTAATTTTAATTGTATTAGTTGTTGGGGTTTCTAAAATGTATACATCAAATAATAATGGTGAAAATGCTAGCAATGAAACTGAATATAATACTGATTATGATGTATCTATGTTTAAAGAAATAAATGCAAGTGACTTAAAAAATGAAACAAAAGGTAAATTAAGTGTAGTTTATATTGGACGTTCTACTTGTGGATGGTGTAGTGCTTTCTTACCAAACTTATGGGATGCTCAAGAAAAATATGGATATATTACATTATATATTGATATAGCAAAAATAATGGATTTTGAAAATGGCGGAATAACAGACCAATCATCTTATGATATTATGACAAAATTAACTGGTAAAGGTTATGAAGATTATGTTGAAAAGAATTTTGGCTCTACACCAATGATATTAATTATGAAAGATAACAAAATAGTTGGTGCTCAAACTGGATATTCTGAATATGATGAATTTGAAAAATTGTTAAATAATTCTGGAATTAATAAAGATTAAATTATTAAAAAATCGTACTAAAAATAAACAGATTTTAATAAACTGTATAGTACGATTTTTATTATTTGTAAATTCGACAAAAAAAGATAAAAAAAGTATAAAAAAACTATTGAACTTATAAAAAACAAGTGCTATATTTTAAACACTGTATTTAATTTGGAAATGATCGAAATGTTTTTGAGAGAAGATGAATTACAATTGTTTTATCAAATGTTATTTTGATAAAAGATAATAACTTTATAGTATTAAAAAAGATGATACACAATTATTTATAAATTATAATATAAGGAGGAATAATAATGTTAGAAATTAATAATATAAAAAAAGTATATAAAACAGGAAATTTTACACAAATAGCACTAGACAACATAAGTTTAAAATTTAGAAAAAATGAATTTGTCACAATATTAGGACAATCTGGTAGTGGTAAAACAACTCTACTAAACATTTTAGGAGGACTAGATAAATATGATAGTGGAGACTTAATAATAAATGGTAAAAGTACAAAGAAATTTAAAGATAAAGATTGGGACTCTTATAGAAATAAAAGTATAGGTTTTATATTTCAAAATTACAATTTAATTAATCACATCAGTATATTAAAAAATGTAGAAATGTCTTTAAAATTAAATAATATATCTAGAAAAAAACGTAGAGAAATATCATTAGATGCATTAGAAAAAGTAGGATTAATAGACCATATAAATAAAAAACCTAGTGAATTATCTGGAGGACAAATGCAAAGAGTAGCTATTGCAAGAAGCCTTGTAAATAACCCAGATATCATACTAGCAGATGAACCAACTGGAGCATTAGATTCTAAAACGAGCATACAAATAATGAATTTAATTAAAGAAATATCAAAAGAAAAACTAGTAATAATGGTGACTCATAACAAAGAACTAGCCAACTCATATTCAACAAGAATAATAGAACTTAAAGATGGAAAAATATTAACTGACAGTAATCCAATAAAAGATGAAGAAGAAATAATTGCTAATTATAAATTAAATAAAACAAAAATGTCATTTAAAGAAGCTTTATCTTTATCATTTAATAACATAATGACTAAAAAAGGAAGAACTTTTCTAACAGCATTTGCATCAAGTATAGGAATAATAGGTATAGCACTTATTTTAAGTCTTTCAAATGGATTTGATAAACAAATTGATAAATACGAAAAAGGAATACTATCAGAAATGCCAGTTATAATATCAAACGAAAGTGTAAAAATGGATGAAGAAACTATGGAACAAATAAGTGGTAAAAAAGAAGAAAAATATCCAGAATTTAATTACGTAATACCAAAACAAAATAAAGAAAATAGTGTAGTGAAAAAAAATAACATAACAAAAGAATATATAAATTACATAGAAAATATACCAAAAGATTATTCTTATGGTTTATCATATATAAGATCTACCAATATTAACTTTATACAAAAAATTAATGGTGAATTCACTTTAATAGATAACAAATTATTTACAGCAACATCTATTCCAAAATCATTTAATAATAAATCTTTTTTAGATATATATTATGATATATTAGATGGTAGAATACCAACAAACAAAAATGAAATAGTTTTAGTTATTGATTCTAATAATAATGTAGATGAAAACATAATAGAATCATTAGGACTAAATAAAAATAAAAATATTAGCTTTAAAGATATATTAAATTCAAGTATAAAAGTTATTATGAATGATGATTTATATAAAAAATCAAATGGATATTTTAAAATTAATGATGATTATGAAAAATTATATAATAATGCATTAGAACTCAAAATAGTTGGAATACTTAGAATGAAAAAAGATTATCCATCATATATCACATCATCATCTATACTATATACAGATGAATTTATTAATTATTATATAAACATTAATGATAAATCTAAAATAGTAGAATCACAAAAGAAAAGTAATATAAATTTATTAACTGGTATGCCATTTGATAAAAAAGATCAAACAAAAGATAACGTAATATCATATTTAGGTGGTGAATCTATTCCATATGCAATAATGTTATATCCAAAAGATTTTGAAAGTAAAGACAAATTATTAAGTTATTTAGATAATTATAATAAAAATAAAAATGATAAAGACAAAATTATTTATACAGATCAAGCTAAAATGATATCAAATATGAGTGGTAAAGTAATGAGTGCAATAACAATTGTTTTAATAGCGTTCAGTTCTATTTCTTTAATAGTTTCTTCTATAATGATAGGTATAATAACTTACATAAGTGTATTAGAAAGAACAAAAGAAATAGGAATATTAAGAGCGTTAGGTGCTAGAAAAAAAGATATCACACGTGTATTTAATGCAGAAACATTTATAATTGGTTTAACTAGTGGTTTAGTAGGAATATTAATAACTCATATTTTAACTATTCCTGTAAATGCATTAATTTATAAAATGACAGATTTAAAACCTGTTGCAATAATGAATTTATCTCATTCTATAATCTTAATTATAATAAGTATTATACTAACAATGATTGGAGGATTTATTCCTGCAAAAATAGCAAGTAATAAAAATCCGGTTCTTGCACTTAAAAGTGAATAAATGATTGATTAACAAAAAAATAAATTATATAATATACCATTAAGGAGTGATATAATGTACGGAGCAATTATTGGTGATGTAGCTGGATCAATATATGAAGTAATGGAAATAAATGCTAAAAAGAAAAAAACTATGCGAAGCAAATTAGAAAGAACAATTATATTAGATAAAAATATACCATTATTTACTAATATGTCTAGTATGACAGACGATTCTGTCCTTACATGTGGTATAGCAGATTCAATACTAAATAATATTTCTTACGAAAAAAAATTAAAAGAATATGGTTTACAAGAACTTAAATTAGGCAACGATTCATATGGGAGGAATAGATTTGGTAGTGGATTTATTAAATGGTTGTATGATTTTAATAATAAAGATAGTTATGGAAATGGTTGTGCTATGAGAATTTCACCAATAGGTTATCTATTTGATGATTTAAAAACTTTAAAAAAAGAAAGTAGATTAGCTACAATAACTAGTCATGATAATCCAGAAAGCATAATGTGTAGTGAAGCAGTAGCAGTATCTATTTATTTACTTAGAAATGGAATGAATAAAACAGATTTAAAACAATATATTGAAAAAAATTATTTCAAGTTAGATTTTGATTTAGAAGATTTAAGAAACAATTATACATTTACTAGTAGAGCAATAGATTCTGTTCCACAAGCAATTTTTACATTTTTAGAATCAGAAAGTTTTGAAGAAACTATAAGAAATGCTATTTCTATTGGAGGAGATTCAGATACAATAGCATGTATTGCAGGAAGTATAGCTGAAAGTATTTATGAAATACCTGAAAAATTAATAAAAGAAGTAAAAAAATATATTCCAACTAACTACAAAAAAATAGTAGATGAATTTTATTTAAGATTAGAATTCAATGGTTTTATGAAACAAAATGGTATGTTCGATAAAGAATTTATGGATTATTTAAAAGACAAAACTAAAGTGTTAAATTTTTACGATTGTTATGGATGTTTTCCTATACTTGATAATAATTTACTTACAAGTATAAGACTTTTAATACCTAAACTAGAAACTACCAAAGATTTACTCATTTGGATACATGAATATACACATGCGTATGAATTATATAAAAAATTAGGATATATTTATATTGAAAATAAAAATAAAAGTGAAAAAATGGCTACAGATATGGAAGAAAAGTATAAAAAATTAAAATTAACAAAGGCAGAGAAAATTTGACTTTCACGAACAAAAGTGCTATAATTACTGTACTAATGAGGGGGATAAAAAATATACATTTTATCAAACATAAATAAAACATTTTAACATAAAATCTTATTAGTAATATTATAAAGTCTTTAAAGGGGGAAAAGATATTATGATAGAAAAGGCTATAAGAAAAATAAAATTATTATTGAAAAGATTAGAGGTAAGCAAAATTAATTACTTAAACCACAAGTTTAAAAAATATATTATTAAATATGATGAAAATCAAGAAAATTTAACAATATATAATTCATGTGGTGATTATAAAGTGGTTAAAAATACTATTCCTAACAAAGTTAAAGTTATGGAAATTATAAAAGATCACGAAAAAGAAATTAATGAAAAAATAGAATCTTATCATAAAAATGAAGAAGATTACAAACTAATAATAATTAGTAGTGGTTTAATATTAATTGCATTAGGATGTACTTTTATATTTAGTTTCTTTGTTGGAAGCTACATACTATTTACTTTAACACTATTATCTTTTATAACTTTATTAGTTATGTTTTCATTAAACACTTATAACATATTTATTAATAGAGAAGAAGTACATAGATTAGAAAGTATAAAGAATAATAAAATAATATTAGATGATAAAGAATTAAGTAATATATTAAAAGATAGTTTTACATACATAAAAAAATATTTTTATGAAATAATTTTAAAAGTAATTGATTTAATTGATGGTATAAAGGTAAAATTTTAATTAATTTTATCTTTTTTATGTTATAATTAACTAAATGGAGTTGATAAATTATGAAAAGAGTATTAACAGGATTACAACCAACAGGTGTTATTACACTTGGAAATTATATTGGTGCAATTAGACAAATGGCTGAAGTTGATGATAGTACAGAGAATTATATTTTTATTGCTGACATGCATGCTATTACAGTAAATCAAGACCCAATTATATTAAGAAATAATATAAAAAGCTTAGTAGCACTTTATTTAGCATGTGGGATAGATCCTAAAAAAAATACAATATATATTCAATCTGATAATCCATACATTGCCAGTATTAGTTGGATGCTTGAATGTAATACTTATTATGGAGAATTATCAAGAATGACACAATTTAAAGATAAATCTAAAAAGAATGCTAATTTTACTTCTGGACTATTAACTTATCCAGTTTTGATGGCCGCAGATATACTTGCTATGGATATTGATTTAGTTCCAGTCGGAATAGATCAAAAACAACACGTTGAACTAGCAAGAGATATTGCAATAAGATTTAATAATAAATATGGTGAAACATTTAGAATTCCAGAGCCAGTAATTAAAGAAGATGGAACTAAAATAGCAGATTTACAAAATCCAGATAAAAAAATGAGCAAAAGTAGTGAAAGTGATAAAGGTGTTATAAGATTATTAGATGATTTAAAAACAGTAAGAAAAAAAATTATGTCTGCAACTACTGATAGTGAAATGAATATAAAATATGACCCAATTAATAAACCTGGCATTTCTAATTTAATAAATATATATCGTTCTCTTACAAATAAAAGTATCAGTGAAGTAGAAGAAGAATTCAAAAATGCAAATTACGGTACTTTTAAAACAAAAGTTGCTGATGTAGTAGTTGACTTATTAACTGATATTCAAAAAAAATATAATGAAATTTTAGATAGTGAATATTTAGATGAAATATTAGATAATGGTGCTAAAATTAATATAGAAATTACAAAGAAATTTTATGAAAAAATGAAAAAATCTATAGGTTTAGGAAGAAATTAACATTTTCTTCTTGATAATTGTATTATTATTTGATACAATTATCTTGTTCTTGGCGGGATTGGTGAAGTGGTTAACACGCCGGATTGTGGCTCCGGTATGCGTGGGTTCGATCCCCACATCTCGCCCCATTTAGAAATAAAGCTCGTATTTACGAGTTTTTTTTATGTAGTATATTTTCAAACTCATTTTATAATTAAAAAATACTTATTCAAAGAAATCACTCCAAGGATTATCTTTTTCTAAGTATTTTTTTACATTTCTAATTGTAATAGTATCTGGTTTTATATGATTGATATCTTCCCAACTAATAGGAAATGATATACTAGCATTAGCCTTTAATCTTAAAGAATAAGGACATACACTAGTAGCACCTAATTTATTTCTATAATAATCAATTAATATTTTATTCTTTCTTTTTTCTTTCCTAATATTAGTAGTATATTTATTAGGATACTTATTAATTAATATATCAACTATACTTTTAGATATTTTTTCTAATAATTTATAAGATTTAACATTAATTGGTACAAATATATGGTATCCTTTACCACCACTAGTTTTTAAATAACTTTTTAAATCTAATTCATCTAATATCTTTTTTAATTCTAAAGCACAAGTTCTTACTTCTTTTATTTCTAAATTAATATCTGGGTCTAAATCAAATACCATAATATCAGGAACATTAATTTTATTTTGTTTAGAACACCATATATGAAATTCGTAACTGTTCATTTGTACTTCTTCTAAAAGACCACTTATATTTTTTATATAATAATAATCACCTCCATGAACTTTCTTTTTACCAAGATTTTTTGAATTAGTATTCAAATGTTTCATAAAAAACTTTTCTTTATACATACCATTAGGACTTCTAACAGTACTTATAAGTCTATTATCTAAAAAAGACATCATTCTATCACTTACTAATTTATAATACTCTAGTATATCTTTTTTAGTAATTTTATATTTTGGATATATTATTTTATCTTGATTAGTAATCTTTATATTATCTATTCCTAATTTAATTCCTTCCATAGTTCTATTAGTTTTAACACTTGTATTATATTTTTTAATGTCTACATCAGATACATATTCATCTTTTTCTTTAATTAATAACCAATTATTATTTTTAAATTTAATTAAAGTCCAATTACCTTTTAATCTTTTACCAAATAAAGTAAATTTTATATATTTATTAATATTAATCTCATTTATTTTATAATGTCCTTTATCCCATAACATTACAGTACCAGCACCATATTCACCCTCTGGTATTGTACCTTCAAAGTTTCCGTAGCTAATGGGGTGGTCTTCAACTTTAACAGCAAGTCTTTTATCTTTAGGGTTAAATGATGGGCCTTTAGGAACTGCAAAACTTATATAAACACCATTATATTCTAAACGTAAATCATAATGGTCTTTAGTAGCAATATGGTGTTGTATAACAAATTTTAATAATTTATTACTTTTTTTCTTTTTGCCATAAGGTTCTTTGGTTTTATTGAAATTACGTTTCTTATTATATTCTTTTAAACTAGACATAATATCACCATTATATAGTTTAAGTTATTTTAAATATTTTATTCAATTATGATATACTTTAGATGGTGATATAAAATGAATATAGAAGACAGAATAAATAATATTGAAGAAAGAAATAAAAGAGTAGAATTAGATAAAAAATGGGAAACATCTATTACTAGAAGAGTTTGTATTATAATCTTAACATATATTATTGTTATATTATATTCGTATCTAGTTAGAAATAATAATAACATTCTATTAAGTTCATTAGTTCCAGTAATAGGTTATACTTTATCAACTTTATCATTAAAACTAATTAGAAAATTCTGGGAAAAGAAATATAAATAATTGTTGCATAGATTCGCAAAGTTTACATTTTTTGCGTCACTAAAGAACATAATATATTTAACAAAAATACACAAAAAGTACCATAAATATGTATATTTGTTAAAAAATATTTGATATAATTAATAAAAATATATAGGAGAGAAAAATGAATAATAAAGAAAAAATTTTGAAATTACTAGATAAAAATGGGTATATTACTACAGAACAATTAAAAAACATGAACATTAACAGATTCTATGTATCAGAATTAGTAAAAGAAAATAAAATAAATAGAGTTTGTAGGGGATACTATACTAAAACAGATGGTTTTGCAGACAATTTTTATTTAAAACTTTCCAAATGTAAAAAAGCTATTTTTTCTGATGCCACAGCACTTTATTTTTATGATTTATCTGATAGAAACCCAATTATTTATGATATTGCTGTTCCATATGGTTATGGAAATAGTTATAAAAATGACAAAAACGTAATATTACATTACATTAAACCCGAAAATCTTGAATTGGGTTTAACTTATATAGAATCACCTTTTGGAATGAAAATAAGAGTTTACGATAAAGAACGTACTATTTGTGATATTATAAAAAATAGAAAAAAGATGGAACCAGAAATTTTTGTTAAAGCACTTCAAAGATATTCAAAATCAAAGGATAAAAATTTAAATAAATTAATGAGATATGCAAAAAAACTAAATATAGATAAAAAAGTTAGAGAATATATGGAAATTCTATTATAATATAGAAAAAATATATAATAAAATATGACTATATCTATTAGTAATGATATATTAATGTTGTAAAGAATTAAAAGGGGGAACATTAATATGATTAAAATTGCAAAGATTAAAAGTATCATTTCAAAAAAGTCATTAGGTGATAGTGATAAATCACAAAGATACTTTCAAATATTCTATTTTGAAAGATTATTAGAAAGAATATCTAAAAGCAAATACAATGGCGAAATTGTTTTAAAAGGTGGATTACTTTTAACTTCCATAATAGGTGATGACAATAGAACTACAAAAGATATGGATACAACTTTAAAGGGAATACCACTAAATAAAGAAATAGTTAGTAATATATTTAAAGAAATATTTGAAGTTGATATTAAAGATGGAGTTTCTTTTGAAATTATAAGTGTTAAAGATATAAGAAAAGAAGATATTTATGGTGGATTTAGATTAAATATATTATCTAAACTAGAAAATAACAAAACCTATATAACTGTAGAATTAACTACTGGAGATAAAATTACTCCTAAAGAAATGAAATATAGTTATAATTCTATATTTGAAAACAAAAAAATAAGTATTATGTCTTACACATTAGAAACTGTATTAGCAAAAAAAATACATTCAGTATTAACATTAGGAACATTAACTACTAGACTGAAAGATTATTATGATATTTACATATTAATGTTTGATAAAAGAGTATTCATTGATAAAATAATATTAAAAAGTGCAATAAAAAACACATTTGAAAATAGAAATGTAGTTATTAATATCGATGAATTTAAAAACATAGTAAATGATATAGCAAATGATGATGATATAAAATATAAATGGAAATATTATCAAGAAAGAAATGAATATGCAAAAAATATAAGTTTTATAGAAATTATAAATTCAATAAACAAAGTATTAAAAATAATGGAGGAAGAAAAATGAAAGAATTAGAAACAGATAGACTAATTTTAAGAAAAATAACATTAGATGATACAGAGGACATGTTTAACAATTGGGCGAGTGACCCTAAAGCAAGTGAAATGCTTGATTGGGATGTTCATGAAAGTGTTGATGTCACAAAAAAAGTTATTTCTCATTGGATAGAAGAATATGAGAATGGGTCTTATAATTGGGTAGTGGAATTAAAAGATAATCACGAAATAATAGGAAGCATAACAGCAGTAAAATATAATGAAAAAAATAAAACTTGCGAAATAGGATATTGTTATGGTTCAAAATATTGGAGACACGGATATGCAAGTGAAGCATTAAGAAGAGTAATAGAGTTTTTTCTTAATGAAACTTGTATAGAATTAGTTGAAGCAAAACATATTTTTGGTAATCCAAATAGTGGCAAAGTTATGGCTAAAGCTGGTATGACAAAAGAAGCAACGCTTAGAAAAAGGCATCTAAACAAAAAGACAGGTGAAATAGAGGACTTGATAGTTTATAGCATAACAAAAAGTGAACTATAAAAAAACTACATTTCATTGTAGTACTGAACTTGTCAATAAAAAGTAGACAATAAAAAACTTTTATTTAAACCCTAGTTGAGTTCTATACTCAATTGGGGTTT
>CAKONF010000012.1 GCA_934097015.1 uncultured Bacilli bacterium
TTGCCGGGAATTGGCTCCTTTATTATATCAAAAAGCCGCACCCTAGTGGTGCGGTTCAAATTTCAATTTAGGAAAAAGAGCAAAAGCTCTTTTTTATTTATCTTCCAGACCAATAAGTTCCTTTATTAGGTAAACCTAAAGTTTTTTGAGGATCATATGTATTTGCTAAAAAACTAGAATAAGTTAAATATGTTTTTCCATACCATCCACTAGCTAGTGTAAAATGTAAATGAGCTCCAGTAGAACATCTTTCCCAACCTCTTGTTCCACTTCCACCACCTACAGTTCCAACAACAGTATTGCTAGTAACCTGATCTCCTAAATTAACATTTATAGTTAATAAATGCATATACATTGAAGTCACTTGTTTACCATTAATTGTATGGAATACATATACTTGATTACCACCACAACTTGCTTTTCTAATAATTTTTCCTACCATTCCATTTGCTGTAGCGTAAACATTAGTACCTTCACTATTACCACCAATATCAATTCCACTATGAAACTTAGTACCAGCACCAGTTAAAGGATTAATTCTATAACCATAATAACTAGTTATAACTCCTCTATTAAGTGGTCTTCTATAACCAGTATCACCTTTTATTGATACACATTCATTTAAATCTTGATCATCTTTACAACCTAAATTTTTATAATAATTTATTAATTCTTGTGTAGAATTTATTTCATCTTGAACATCCATAGTATCTTCACTAATTTGTTCTAATTTATCACCCAAAGATTCAATTTTATTACCTAAATCTTCAATTTGCTTATTTAACTCTACTTCTCTATTAGCTAAATCAATTTGTAATTGTTCATTTTGTTTAATCAAATCATTGTATTTATCAATTTGTTCATTATTATAATCAATAATTTGTTCTACAATAGCATACCTATATACTAACTCCTCATAACTTTTTGCATCAAAAACATATTCCAAATATACATTAGATCCATCAGTCAACTGATATGTTGACATGGTCTTTTTAATACTTTCTTTTGTTTCATCAATATCATTATTTAAAGTTATTATATCAGCCTTAGCTTGTTCCACTTTACCTTGATTAACAGTAATTTCATTTTTAGCATTAGAAATAGATTGATTACTACTAGCTATCTGTCCTTGTGTTAATTTTTTCTCATTTTCTTTTTGAGACTTTTTATTTTTAAGAGCAGCAAGTTCATTTTTTAAGCCTCCTAAAGTTTTTGCATTTGTTGATGCAGAAGGTGTTATAAAAGTATAAACAGACAATAATATAACTAGTGTATAAAACAATATTCTATATACTTTTTTCATACTTTTAAATACTTTCTAACTGCTCTAGTACTAGCAAACATACCAACTACTCCACCAATAACTAATAAAGCTAATGAAGTATTATAAACAATACTACTAGGTTTAGTTAGTTCAACTAAATTAGATAAAACAACACCACCCATTGATTCATAAAAATAAGTATAACCAAATATAGTCAAAAGTATTGGTATCAAACTACCAAATATTCCTAGTAATAACCCTTCAAAAAGAAATGGAAGTTTTATAACAGAATTACTTGTACCAACTAATCTCATAATATTAATTTCATTTCTTCTACTAAAAATAGTTATTTTAATAGTATTAGTAATTAAAAATACCGTTACAATAATAAGTGATATAACAATTATCCAACATCCCTTTTTAATCATATCAAATACACTTACCATTCTATCAACCATAGTTTCACCATATTTAACAAGCGTCACACTATTAATATTTTTTATTGTAGAAGCAGTTTCTTTAATATGTTTTATATCCTTTACTTTCAAAATATAAGTACTTTGTAATGGATTCTCCTCATCACTCCAACTATCCATTATAGTTTTAAATGTCTCATTTTCCATACTCATATTATTTTTTATTTCATTTTTATCTCTAAAAGTAATAGAGTCTACATTATCTATATTTTTTAATTCATTATTAACATTTTTAACTTCATCATCAGTAGCTTTCGAATCAACAAACACAATCATAGTTAAATCTTTTTCAATTTTCTGTGTCATATCCGTGACATTTTCAGTAGCAAGTATTGCTAATGAAACTAAAATTAAAGTTATTATAGTACATGATATACTAGCAACAGATAAACTAAAATTACGAAATATACTTTTAAAAGAATCTCTTATACTTCTATTAAATATTCTTATCAGCTTCATCATCATATTTTCCTTTCTTTTTATCACTAACAATAACACCATTTTTTATAGTAATTACACGTTTTTTTAATCTGTTTACAATATCTTTATCATGTGTGGCCATAACAATAGTAGTTCCTAAATCATTATTTATATTAGTTATTACTTCCATAATTTCTTTTGAAGTATCTGGATCTAAATTACCAGTAGGTTCATCACATATAATAAGTTTAGGTTCATTTACAATTGCACGTGCTATACAAACACGTTGTTGTTCTCCGCCAGAAAGCTCATGTGGATAACTACGATATTTATCTTTTAGTCCAACTCTCTCTAAAGCTTTTAAAACCAATTCTTTTATTTCATTCCCTGCCATCCCATAACTTTCTAAAGGATAAGCTACATTTTCATAAACAGTTAATTTTGGAAGAAGTTTAAAATCTTGAAAAACAATTCCTATTTTTCTTCTTAATTTATAAACTTTACTATTACGCAATTTTGCAACATTAACTCCACCTACATATACTTCTCCTTTATTTGGTTTTTCTTCTCTATAAAGAAGTTTTAAAAGTGTACTCTTACCACTTGCCGTAGGACCAATTAGAAAAACAAATTCTCCTTTTTCTATTGATAAATTTCCATTAGCAAGAGCAGTAACACCATTTTTATATACTTTATAACAATCTTTTATTTTAATAAATTCCATTTTTACTCCACCTTACTATAAAAAGTATAACACAAAAAAAAGACAATTTAAACATAAAGTCGAAAATTGTCATTTTTTTCTAATTAATTTTTTATGCTGCAAATTGTACTAATGCATTGTTATCATCATAATATTTACCATCAGTACCTTTAGCAATACCATTTACAACAACTGTAGCTTTAACAGTTTTACCTTTATCGTCATCTTGATTAGCTCCACTATTTGGATATTCAAGTACAACAAAGTAATATTTTGCAGTATCAGTAATAGTTGCCTTAGTAGCTATATCAGCTTCTTTTAAGAATGGAACTGTTGCACCAGTAGCACCTAACTCTACAGTAGCAATTAATTTCTCAGCACTAATAGTTTTATCTGTATCAGAAGTACCTGCATATAAATAAGCTTTTATACTTCCAGCACTGAATCCGTTTTCAGTAGATTTAATACTAATCATGTATTCAGCAGCATGATTATCAGTACTTTCATTTGTAATAGTAAATGTTGTTGGATCAGTTATACCATTAGCAGCTGTTTGTAAAGCAGTATCACAAGTATTAAATTCAGCACCTTCTGCAGAACTAACTGTATGATTTGCTTTAGTAACTTTACCATCAACACACTCAGCTTTTGTAATTGCTTCTACTCCAATAACATCTTTATCTGGAGTAGCACCTTTTGTTGCAATATATTTTGATCCTTCAGTATCATAATAATGATTTCCATCACTTAACCATCCAGGAACAACATTATTACCTACTATATCAGTACCATTTTGATATTTAATGGCTAACTTACCTGCAGTAGTAGTGACACTTTTTTCATTATTACCTTTTACTTGTGCAGTGAAGTATGCATAAGTAAATCCTACTACTGATAATGCAACTACAAACATTGCTACTATAGCTATTGCTATTTTTCCGTTATTTTCTGTTTTCATCTTTCTTTTATCCTCCTACAATAAAATAATATCAAATGATAAAAATTATGTCAATTTAAAATTGATAAAATTTAATAAAAAATCAATATTTATAAAAAAATAGACAAGTAAATGTCTATTATTTATTTTGCAACATATTTAATAAATCAATCTTAAACATATCTTTAGAAGCATTCTCTTTACTAATCATAACTCCTTTATATGTTGTTAACTCAGCCATATGACCTTCTAACAATATATCAGTTGGAGTAATAGTATCTAACATAACTATATTTTGTTCTTTATAAACAATATATTTTAATGTTACATCCCCATGAACTTGTTTAAACATTGAATCACTTGGTAATTTTAACTCATAAGTTTCAGTTCTTTCACTTTTGTTCTTACTAATTAATTCACCAATAAAATGTCCTTTTCTTAATTCTGGATAATATTCGAAATTAAGTTTCTTATAAGCAAGCATATTATATTTTTTTAATGCTCTTTCTAATTTTTTAAACTCATTTTCATTAATATAATCTAAAATAAACCCTTTCATAAAATAACCCCCTTATTTCATCTGTGTATAAATTATAGCACTTTTGTTTGGTTTTGTCAAATTTGTGTAAAATAAAAAATTATAATAAGAAAACTCATTATAATTTAATATTGTTTACCAAAATAAATTTTAGTAATTGCTTCTTTGCCACATACAACACAACATCCATCAGTATCAGTCATACCTTCTGGCATACAACGTGATTTTAATCCCAAATCTTTTTTTATTTTATCTTCACATTCTACATTACCACACCAATTAACAAGTGCAAATCCAGGTTTATTCTTAGCAATATCACTAAGTTCTTCATATGTTTTTACATCATTATATAACATACTATTACGTCTTTCTAAAGCTCTATTATATAAGTTATGTTGAATTTCTATTAATAATTCTTTAATCTTATTTATAGCATCACTTTTTTCAACTATTATTTTTTCTCTTGTATCACGTCTAACTAACGTCACAAAATTATTTACCAAATCTCTAGGTCCTATTTCTATTCTAATTGGATACCCTTTAACTTCACTGTTGGCAAATTTAAATCCTGGAGATTTATCACTATTATCAACAACATAAGTTATATCATTTGCTTTTAGTCCATCTTCAAAATATTTTATAGTTGTTAAAACTTCTTCAGTTTCCTTAATAGGTATAATAGATACCTTATATGGTGCAATATTTGGAGGTAATACAAGTCCATAATCATCACTATGAGTCATTATTAACCCACCTATCATACGTGTAGATGCACCCCAACTAGTTTGATATGGAACTTCTAATTTATTTTCTTTATTTAAAAATTTAATATCAAAAGCTTTTGCAAAACCTTGACCAAAATAATGACTAGTTCCATTTTGAAGTGCAACTCCATTGTACATCATTGCTTCAATAGTATAAGTTTCTTCTGCACCAGCAAATTTTTCTTTTTCACTTTTTTTACCAACAACTACAGGCATTGCTAAATAATTTTTTTGAAAATCTTCATATACTTTTAGCATACGGATAGTTTCTTCTCTAGCCTCTTTTTCTGTAGCATGCATAGTATGACCTTCTTGCCATAATATTTCACGGCTTCTTAAAAATGGCCTAGTTTCTTTTTCCCATCTAACTATAGTACACCATTGATTATATAAAACTGGCAAATCTCTATAGCTCTTAATTATTTTTTTGTAATGGTCGCAAAATAACACTTCACTAGTAGGTCTAACACACATTCTTTCATCAAGTTTATTTACTCCACCATGAGTCACCCATGCAACTTCTGGTGCAAAACCTTCTACATGATCTTTTTCTATATTCAATAAAGATTCAGGTATAAACATTGGCATTTGTACATTAACGTGTCCTGTTTCTTTAAATTTTTTGTCCAATACTTCAACCATTTTTTCCCAAATAGCATAACCATAAGGTCTTATAATCATACTACCTTTAACACTTGAATAATCTACTAAATCAGCTTCTCTAATTACATCGTTATACCATTTAGCAAAATCTACATCTCTACTAGTTATATTCTTATTATCTTTCATAAAACATTCTCCTCGATACAAACAATTATACCACATAATAAGATAATATCATAACTAAAAAGAAAAAATATACTAACTTTCTTTAGTATATCTTATTTTTCATAATTATAAGTCATTTTAATTTGATTTAAAGCTTTTTTATTATTTTTTAAATAAAAGTAAGCACCAGTACCAAGACCAGCCATAACTCCCATAGTAATCATAGTTTTTCCAAATGCTTTCATATATAATCTCTCCTTTAGTAGTATTATGTATAATTACTTATTTTTTATTCATAAACATATCAACTAAAGAAGTTTTTCTTATTTCACTATAATCATTATTAACAGAATAATTAAAAGCTTCACTACTACCTATTATAACTAAACTGTTTTTAGCACGGGATACTCCAGTATAAATTAATTTATTATACAACATTTTATTATATGTCTTACTTATAGGCATAATAACATTATCAAATTCACTACCCTGTGCTTTATGTATAGTAATAGCATAGGCGTGTTTTATACTTATTAACTCTTCTCTTTTAAAAGAAACTATATTATTATCAAAATTAACTTTTATAAAATCACTCTTACTATTAATATCTATATCATATATAAAACCAATATCACCATTATATATACCTTTATCTACATCATTTACTAAATTTAATACCTTATCATTAACTCTATATATTATAGTACCAATAACAACTTCTTTTAAATGATTACTATGTGGATTAAATATATTTTGAAGTATAACATTTAAATTATCTATACCAATCTCACCTTTATACATAGGAGCAAGTATCTGTAAACTATTTTCATCTAATCCTTTTTTCAAAGACTTATTAGCAATATCAACTATTAAATCTTTTATACTTCTAGTATTACATTCTATAAAATTATAATCATCTTTCTTATCTAAATAATCTGTTAAACTTTTATTTTTTATTTCTTTAGCGAGTATAGGTATATAAGAATTATTACTTTGTCTATAAATATTATTTAATTTTATATGTTTAAATTTATTTGTATTTATTAAATCATTTAATATAAGACCAGGAGAAACGCTAGGTAATTGATGTTCATCACCTACTAAAACTAATTTAACATTCTTTCTAATAGCTTTAAGTAAACTATCAAAAAGTATTGTATCTATCATACTAGTTTCATCTACTATTATTAATTCTTCATTAGTTTTATTAAATTCATTCATACTAAATGTATTAGTTTCTTTATTCCATTTTAAATATCTATGTATTGTACTAGCACCATATTTAGTAGTTTCACTCATTCTTTTACTTGCTCTACCAGTGGGTGCTATTAATGAAACCCTCATATTCATTCCATCATTAGAATATTTAAATACTCTTTTATATAGTTCTAGTATTCCTTTTATGATAGTTGTTTTACCTGTACCAGGTCCACCAGTAATAATAATTATATTGCTATCAAATATACTTTTAATAGCATTCTTTTGTTCTTCATTATATTTTATTTCAAAATCATTCTCTATTTTTTCTAAATACTTATCTAAATTCTTTTCTATATTTATTTTATTATTATTTATTTCATTTAATTTCTTAACTATATCACATTCCGCATCATAATATTCTTTTAAATAATATTTATCATCAATAATAACTATTTTATTTTCATTAGATAACATACTAAAATATTCATCACTATTTATATTAATATTAAATTCATCATATAAACTTTTTATAATCTCATCTTTATAAGAATATGTATCTCCACTATTAAATGTAATTCTTTTCATTACTTCAACAATACAAGCTAAAATTCTTAAATTAGTAGTTTCTTTATGTATTCCTAAATATATTTTATCTAATGTTTTAAAATCTATATCACTAATTAAACTATATATATTATTTTCTACTATATTAAGTATTCCATTACCATATATATTAATTAATTTCATACTATCTTTTATACTAAAACCATATTCTTTTAATTTAATTATTGTCTCATTAGATTGATAATATTTAAGTATTGAATTATATATACTTGTCTTTTTAGTGTCTGATAATTTAGGTATTAAGTCTAGTGATGTTTTATCTTCTTTTATTTTTTCTATTGCATTATCTCCTAGTATATTAACTATTTTCTCAGCAGTTTTTTCTCCACACCCTTTTATTAAAGAACTAGTTAAAAATTCTACAATAGCATCTTTTCCAGTAGGAACTACTTTTTCATAAGATGCAACACTATATTGATATCCATATCTATCATGATACACTAAACTACCATACATTACATAAACATCATCTGTATTTAATGTATCAAAATATCCAGTAAAAGTTATAGTTTTTTTAATAAAGTCTTCCATTTCTGGATCATTAGTTTCACTTATTTTAAATAATCCAACATTATATCCAACATCACTTTTATATATAGATTGTTTATATTTTCCTTTTATATAATTCATATTATCACCACTACTTACTATAGTATCAAATAATAAAATAATTTTAAATAATAAATTATTTTATAAACTATAATACTATATATTAATTGTTTTTAAAATGCTTTCGACAAAATATATTAATTATTTTATCTTATATTCTATACTATTATTTATTATTTCATTTATATAATCTACAAATTTTAAATTATAAGGAATATTTTTATATTCATAAACTTTTAAATATTTGATTTTTTCTTTTTTTAATCCTTTTAATTTATTATCTTTTATATGTTCTCTAATTCTATATTTTATTATACCATTTATATTATTATACTTATAAATACCTCTATTTTTAAAATCAGCATTTTCAAAATAATACCAATATCCATTATCCTCATAAACTAAAAAAGTATGTGTACTATAATTATTAATATAAGGTAATTCAAAAATAATAAAATACGTTTTAAATACATAATTATTATTTTTAAACCAAATACTCTCTAACAAAACTTGATCAAAACAAATACCATATTTATTATCAATTATATACTTTGGTTCCCTATATATCCATTTATTTATTAAATCATTTTCAAATGTTTTAAGTGAAGTATCATAAATATAACCATTATTATCTACAAAACCATATTTAATATTTTATTCATATAATTATATAATTCATTAGGACTCTTTATATTTTCTATACTCATATTAACTCCAATATTAATAAAACATAAACTTATTCGTTTATGTCTAATCTATCTATATCATCAACTAAATTCATTTGATTTTCTAATATATCTCTTAATCTTCTTTTAAATGTAATTATATTTCTTTTTAATCTTTCAGCATCTCTTTTGGTATTATCAGCTTGCACTAGAGCATTATTAATTATTCTATCAGCATTACGTCTAGCATCTTCTATTATATGTTGTGATTCATTTCTAGCTGTATTTCTTATTTGTTGTCCAGAATCTTCTGCAAGTAAAAGTGCTCTATTAAATGTACTTTCTAAATTTTTATAATGCTCTAATTCACTTTTTAATTTTTCTATTTCTAAATCTTTAGATTTCATATTACTAATCATATTTTCTACTTCTTTAATAACATCATCTATAAATTTATTAACTTCTTCTTTTCTATATCCACTAAAAGAAGTACTAAACTTTTCCATATAATCACACCCTAATTATTTTTTAGAAATCTATTTCACTATCATATTTAGTCTTAGCTTTTTCTTCTTTATCATTTTCACTCATTTTACCTTGTACATTAACATTATTTGGAGTACAAAGATATATACCATTACCAAGTTTTTGTAATGAACCACCTATTGCATAAATACATCCAGTTAAGAAATCTATTAATCTTTTTGCTTGGTCAGATGTAACTCTCTTAAGGTTAACTACAACAGTATTTCTTGATTTTAAATAATCTGCTATTTGTTGACTTTCAGAATATGCTCTAGGTTCAACAAGTATCATTTTGCTACCATTTTTACTTTCTTCTTCTTTTAATTGTTTATTAGAAACAGCATAGAAATTATCTTCTACTGCATTTTTATTATTATCCCCATCATCAAATAAAGCTTTTTTTATTCCTTCAAATGCCATAACTTTTATCCTCCTATGATTTTACTATTTAAGTATAGCACAAGTTATATTGGATAGCAAACAAATTTTAAAAAAAAGAAATTTTAAAAATATCTTTATTCATAATAATCATTTAATCTAGGCATTTCTATTCTACTATCAATAAATGATTTAATCAAAAATGTAAGCAAATTAAATATAATCCAAATCATAAATATTATACTACTTACCTGAAATATACTTAATAACAAATCATTTTCATATATAGAAGTAATATTTTTTAAATCAACATTAATATTATTTAATGCAATTATGTTAACAATAAATAATAACTCTATTATTACACCAACCCATATATTAATATTCTTTTGTACTTTATTTAATTTATTAATAGAATATATTTGTAATATTATAGTAATTAATATCATTGTCATATATTCTATTAAAGATGGAAAATATGTAACTTTAAATAAATATGTAATATATGTATCTAACACATTTAATAAAGGCTTATAATAACTAAATAAACCATATATAAATATTAAAAATATTACTAATATATATAATAATTTAGTTTGTTTATTATTATTTCCATACATTAAATCCATTAACATTACTAAAACTAAAACTAGTATTAACAATATCATAGAATTATCAGATAAAAATTTATATATTAAACACAATTTATCTAATAATGTTGTATCAACCATAAAACCACCTCTTTATTCTTTATTTATTAATTCACCTAAATATACAGTTTGAGTAGTATTATCATTTTTAGTACAAGTAATAAGAGTTATATTAGACTTATCTTTATTACTTTTTATTTCTATACTACCACTCTTATTAACTTTATATATATAAGTTATTTTATAAGTATAAATATGATTTTTATATTCTACGTTAACTAATGCACCCTCACTAAGTAAATATAATTTATTAAAATATGAAACACTTGAATTACCTGAATGAGCTGCAAAAATAACATTACCATTTTCTTTATCTGGATAATCAGACGCAGATAATATTTGTATATTTTTACTTATAGTATTATATTTGCTCTCTTTTGTCGTAAATCCCTTTTTTAAATTAATATCTGGTATAGACAAATATCCAATATATATACTTTCATCTTTTACTTCATTTAATTTATAACTAGTTTCACCAACTGCCTCATCTTGATTATCTACTCTATCAGTTTCCACTGAATCAATTTCTTCTGTATTAGCATCATCAATATTATAATAAAGTTCATTCATATAATCATATACACTTATTTTTTTAGAATAAATATATTCACTAGATAATATAATTCCACCTATTATAACTATTACAATACTAATTATTATTTTTATCTCTCTTGACATTTTTAATTAAGAAATATGTTCCAAGTGCCATTATACTAGCACCAATTACATATTTAACAGTTTTACTTAAACTAGTTATAGGACAATCTACAATATCATTTAGCCACTCTATACTAACAGTTGTCTTAGTATTAATTTTATTTTCTATCTCTAAACTTCCAACGCCAACAATATAGTAAGTATTACTATCTTCATCATATATCAATTTATCTTCATTAGATAAACTATCATTATAATCATTAACATCTAATGTTATATAATCAGCATATACATAATCATTATTATATTTAACTTGTAATCTACCATAACTAGTAATTCTAAAATATAATTTATCCATCTTATTTTTAGTATCAACTATATAATATGTTCCTTCACTTAAATATACTTCATGATTAACATCTTTGCTATTATAAGATTCTTCTAAATAATTAGAATTTGTATAAATTTTTATATCATTATTAGAATCATTAAAATCATTATAAATAATTACTTTTCTTAAACTATCTTCTCTATCATCATCATATTTATTATTTTCACTAACATTAATTTCTTGTACTGATGAAATATTTTTAACATTAAATTTATACTTAGTAGGTAAATTATAATTATTATTATTACTTTTATTTACTAAAGTATAAATACCTTCACTTAAAACATTATTTAATGAAATATAATTATTACTTGTAGTAAAAGAAGTAATTAAGTTATCACTAGAACAAACTTTATTAGTACAATCTCCACTATATATGTAATAGTTCAAATTTCTAATATAATTATCATTCTTATCTAAAATGTTTATTCTAACATTTGTTTTATCACTTGTTTTTATAAAAACAGGCATACTTGCTTCTACTTTATTAGTACTTCCAGAATAATTTCTTCCATATATTACTGGATTAGATCCATAATTTGTATATTGATAAACTTTATTATTGTTATCATATCCAGTTATATAAACTTCAAAATCTTTTTCTGATAAATTATTCATACTTGAAACTGGAACTCTTATTTGAAAAGATCTGGTACCATTTTTAACTAATGTATTATTAATTATATCACTACTATTAGGTGCATTATAAAGTTTAACACTAGGAGTACTATTCAAATTATATGTTTCTACATTTATTACATTAGAATAATAATAATTACCATTTCTAGTAAATGAAATATTATTATCTAGAAATTTTATAGATGTACTACTATTATAATTAATAGCATTATTTACTATTTTATTAATATAATAACATACAGTATCTCCAGTATTATTTTTTATTGAATTTTTAATATTTGATGGTATATTAGTATCATTACCATTAATATAATCTTGATACCATAATATACTTACTTGTGCTATATAATAGTTTTTATAACTACTACTAGTACTATTACTATTATTAACAATATAACCTATCGCATCACTAGCTACTACAGGATCATTTAAAGTAGTATATGTTGTAAAATATGTATTATTATTTAAAACATATAAATTATATCCGTTTGCAGTATTATAATATATTGGTAAACCACTAATATATTCATATTTTTCTCCAGTTTTATTAGCAGTAATTGTTGAATTACTATAAGCATTAACATTAATATTAAAACATAAAATACATAAAATACTTATAATAAATAGTCTAATTATTTTCATATTATCTTATCTCCTTTTTTATTGGTTTCTATTATACACATTTTTTTAAAAATTGCAAGTATTACATAAGAAAAAAGAAACAGGCTATTAAGCTTCTGTTTCCTCTTTTCCATCTTTTTCTGCATCAACTAATTCATTTTGTAATTCAGCTGATTCATTATCTAAAAATTCATTTTCTAATATTTCACTAGGTTCATCATCCATCAAACTTTTTTCAAGTTCTATAGTAATATCACTATATTGTTTAGCACCAGTACCAGCTGGAATAAGTTTACCAATAATAACATTTTCTTTCAAACCTGTTAAATGATCTACTTTTCCTTTTATTGCAGCATCCGTTAAAACTCTTGTTGTTTCTTGGAATGATGCAGCTGATAAGAATGAATCAGTTTCTAGAGATGATTTTGTAATACCAAGTATTATAGGTCTACCAGTTGCAGGAACTCCACCACTAAGAAGAACTTTTTTATTTCTTTCAGTAAATTCCCTAATACTTACTGTTAAACCAGCAACTAAATCAGTATCACCCTCATCTACAACTTTCATTTTATTTATCATACGGCTAGCAATAATTTCAACGTGTTTATCTGAAATATCAACACCTTGTGATTTATAAGCTTTTTGAATTTCAGTTAATATATATTCTTGAGTAGTAATTGGATCAGTCACAGCAAGTAATTCTTTTGGAGAAATAGTACCTTGAGTAAGTTTATCTCCAGCACTTACCTCATCTCCAACTTCAACATTAAGTTTAGCTCCATAACTAGTTATATGATCTCTAGCTTCAGTTTTGTTTTCAACAACAACTTTCCACTTACCATTAACATCTTCTATCATTGAAACTTTACCAGTTATTTCAGAAATAGTAGCTTTACCTTTTGGATTACGTGCTTCAAATAATTCTTCAACACGTGGAAGACCTTGAGTAATATCTTCTCCACCAGCAACACCACCAGAGTGGAATGTACGCATTGTAAGCTGTGTACCTGGTTCACCAATAGATTGAGCAGCCATTATACCAACAGCTTCACCAGTTTCAACTAAATTACCAGTAGCTAAGTTTCTACCATAACATTTTTGACAAACACCATTAGGACTCTTGCATGTTAAGATACTTCTAATTTCTACTTCTTTAACACCAGCTTTTTCAATTTTTGAAACCATACTTTCATTTAATAAAACATCTTTATCAATTATAATTTCTTTAGTTTCAGGATCTAAAACTGGTTTTGCAGTAAATCTACCAAGTAATCTTTCAGCTAAAGGTTCAACTACACTTCCATCTTTATCATTAATTAAGTCTCTAACAACTAATCCTGATACACAACCACAATCTTCATCTTTAACGATAATATCTTGTGAAACATCAACCAAACGACGAGTTAAGTATCCAGAATCGGCTGTACGTAACGCAGTATCTGTATCTCCTTTTCTGGCACCATGTGTACCTAAGAAGAATTCGTTTACTGAAAGTCCATCACGTAAACTTGATAAAATTGGAATTTCTACAGAAGAACCATCAGGTTTAGCCATCAATCCACGCATACCAGCCATTTGACAGAACTGATCGGCACTACCACGAGCACCAGAATTCATCATCATAAATACTGGATTATGTAAATCTGCTTTAGCAATTTCACTTAATTTATTTTTTACTTGATCTTTAACACCATTCCATACAGCACATACACTTGTATATCTTTCTTCTTCTGTTATAAGACCACGTGAGAATTGTTTATTGATTTTATCAACTTTAGCATGTCCTGCATCAATAAATTCTTGTTTAGAACTATCAACAACTATATCAGATAATGAAACAGTAATACCAGCTAAAGTACTATATTTAAATCCTAAATCTTTTAATTTATCAAGCATAATACTTGTTTCAGTAGTTTTATATAATTTAAATATTTGAGCTATTATATTTTGTAAAATCTTTTTATCAAAAGGTTTTACTAAAGGCATTTCTTTAATTACTTCAGGAATATTCTCACCCATACTTATGAAATATTTCATTGGGGTAATACCACTAATATTTTCTTTAGTAGGTTCATTCATATATGGGAAAGTATCAGGTAATATTTCGTTAAAAATCAATTTTCCTGCAGTAGTAACTAAATATTTATCTTTTACTTCGTCAATAAATATTCTATGCTTAAATGAATTAACAGGAACTACTATTCTTGTATGTAAAGTAATTTCTCTTCTTTCATAAGCCATAATTGCTTCATTACTATTTTTATATACTTTACCTTCATTAGGAAGTCCAGCTTCTTCAATAGTAATATAATAATTTCCTAATACCATATCTTGACTAGGTGTAACAATAGGTTTTCCATCTTTTGGAGATAAGATATTGTTTGCACCTAACATAAGTATTCTAGCTTCAGCTTTCGCTTCTTCACTTAAAGGTACGTGTACTGCCATTTGGTCTCCATCAAAGTCAGCATTGAATGCTGCACAAACAAGTGGATGAAGTCTAATAGCTTTACCACCAACTAGTTTAGGTTCAAATGCTTGAATACCTAATCTATGTAGTGTTGGTGCACGGTTTAACATTACAGGATGTTCTGTTATAACATCTTCCACTATATCCCAAACACATTCATTTCTAGTATCAATTAACTTTTTAGCACCTTTAATATTATGAGCTAATCCACGAGATACTAATCCATTAATTACATGTGGTTTAAATAATTCAAGAGCCATTTCTTTTGGAATACCACATTGATACATTTTTAAATTTGGTCCAACAACAATAACTGAACGACCAGAATAGTCAACACGTTTACCTAATAAGTTTTGACGGAAACGTCCTTGTTTACCTTTTAACATACTAGATAAAGATTTTAAAGGTCTATTACCAGCAGCAGTTACACTTCTACCACGTCTACCATTATCAAATAATGTATCAACTGCTTCTTGAAGCATACGTTTTTCATTTTGAACGATAATTGAAGGAGCACCAAGTTCTAATAATTTCTTTAAACGATTATTTCTATTAATAATTCTTCTATATAAATCATTTAAATCACTTGTAGCAAAACGTCCACCATCAAGTTGAATCATAGGACGAAGTTCAGGAGGTATTACAGGAATAACATCTAATACCATCCATTCAGGACGATTACCACTTTCTTGGAATGATACTAAACAATCTAAACGTTTAACAAGTCTTATACGTTTTTGTCCAGTAGCGCCATCTAATTCTTTACGTAAATCATCTACTTCTTTATCAATATCAACTTCTTTTAAAAGTTTTTGTATTGCTTCTGCACCCATACCAACTTCAAAAGTATTACCATATTTTTCATAATATGCTCTATACTCTTTATCTGATAAAGTTTGTTTAACTTCAAGTGGTGCATTACCAGGATTAATTACAACATAACTAACAAAATACAATACTTCCTCTAAATCTCTTGGACTCATATCAAGCACAAGTCCCATTTTAGAAGGAACACCTTTAAAGAACCAAATGTGAGAACAAGGAGAAGCAAGTTCAATATGTCCCATACGCTCACGACGTACTTTAGAACGAGTAACTTCTACTCCACATCTATCACAAATAACATTTTTATATCTTAATCTTTTATATTTACCACAACTACACTCATAATCTTTTGTTGGTCCAAAGATTTTTTCACAGTATAAACCATCTCTTTCAGGTTTAAGGGTACGATAATTTATTGTCTCAGGTTTCAATACTTCACCATGTGACCAACTTCTAATTTTATCAGGACTAGCAATTCCTATTTTTATTCCTTTAAAATTATTAACTTCTAACATTAAATTTCATCCCCTTCTAAATTACCATCATTTATAGCTTCTAACTCTTCATCCGTAGGATTTTCTTCTGTCTCAATTATATCTTCGTCTTCATTTTCTTCATCTGGAACGTATTCAGTATCTATTTCCTTATCTTCTTCTGGTATTAAACTCTTATTTACATCTATTTCATCAATAGTTATAGGAGCATCATCATCTTCCTCTTCAAGTTCATTTATATCACGAACTTCATCATTATTATCAATAAATGAAATATCTAATCCTAAAGCTTGGAATTCTTTTATTAATACTCTGAAACTTTCTGGAACACCAGCTTGACTAATATTTTTACCTTTAACTAAAGCTTCATAAACTTTAACACGTCCAACAACATCATCAGATTTAATAGTTAAAATTTCTTGTAATACATGAGCAGCACCATAAGCATATAGAGCCCAAACTTCCATTTCTCCGAAACGTTGTCCACCAAATTGTGCTTTACCACCTAATGGTTGTTGAGTAACAAGTGAATAAGGTCCAGTAGAACGAGCATGTAATTTATCATCAACCATATGATGTAATTTAATCATATACATGACACCAACTGCTACTCTATTTTCAAATGGTTCACCAGTACGACCATTATAAAGAATAGTTTTACCATCTTTATCAAGTCCAGCTTCTTCCATCATTTCAGCGATATCTTCTACAGTAGCACCATCGAATACTGGTGTCGCACAATAAACGCCTAATTTTTTAGCAGCCATTCCTAAATGTAATTCTAATATTTGTCCTAAATTCATACGTGATGGAACACCTTGTGGATTAAGTACAATATCTACTGGAGTACCATCTGGTAAATATGGCATATCTTCTTCTGGAAGAATAAGTGAAATAACACCCTTATTACCATGACGTCCAGACATCTTATCTCCAACTTGAATTTTACGTTTTTGAATTATATATACCCTTATTACCTTAGAAACACCTGCAGCAAGTTCATCACTGTTTTCTTTAGTATATATTTTAACATCATGAACTATACCATCTGCACCATGTGCAACACGAAGTGATGTATCTCTAACTTCACGAGTCTTTTCACCAAATATAGCATGTAATAATTTTTCTTCACTAGTAAGTTCTTGAACTCCTTTTGGAGTAACTTTACCAACTAATATATCACCTTCGTGAACTTCAGTACCGATACGTATAATACCATTAGCATCTAAATTCTTACGTGCTTCTTCACTAACATTAGGAATATCGCGAGTAAATTCTTCAGGTCCTAATTTAGTATCACGACAATCTATATCATAGTGTTCTATATGTAATGATGTATAAACATCATCCTTAACTAATCTTTCATTTAATACAACAGCATCTTCATAGTTATAACCATTAAATGTCATAAACGCAACTGTCATATTTTTCCCTAATGCAAGTTCTCCTTTACAAGTACTAGTACCATCTGCAAGAACTTCACCACGATGAACTTTATCACCTTTTTTAACAATAGGACTATGATTTAAACATGTTTCTGCATTACTTCTTTCAAAATTATCTAAATAATAAACATCTTTATCTTTAGCATTTTTAATAACTATCTTTTTAGAATCAGCATATTCTACAACACCATCAGCTTTAGCAACTATAGTTGAACCTGAATCTCTTGCAGCAATATATTCTACACCGGTTCCAACAAATGGAGCTTCACTTTGTAAAAGTGGTACAGCTTGACGTTGCATGTTAGATCCCATCAATGCTCTATGTGCATCATCATGATCCAAGAAAGGTATACAACTTGTTGTAATTGATACAACTTGACTTGGAGCAACGTCTATAAAATTAACTAATTCTTTTTTAACAATAACGTTTTCACCATTTAAACGAGCAACAACTTCTTTATCAGTTAAATTGTTATCTTTATCAATTCCTACAGTAGCTTGACTTATATAATAATCACTTTCTTCATCAGCTGTTAAATATATAACTTCATCAGTTACATGACAATCAACAACTTTTCTATATGGAGTCATTAAAAAACCATATTGATTAACCTTAGCATAACTTGCAATTGAAGTTATAAGACCAATGTTTGCACCTTCTGGTGATTCAATAGGACAAATTCTACCATAGTGAGAAACATTAACGTCACGAACTTCCATTCCAGCTCTATCTCTTGATAAACCTCCAGGTCCAAGACTAGATAAACGTCTCTTATCTGTTAATTCTGCAATCGGATTAACTTGATCCATAAATTTTGATAATTGACTTGATCCAAAGAATTCTTTCATAGCAGCTGTAACAGGACGTATATTAATTAATGTTTTTGGAGTCACATTTTCTAACTCTTGAGTAGTCATTCTCTCACGAATAACTCTTTCCATACGAACCATACCAGTTCTAAATTGATTTTGAATTAATTCACCAACTTGTCTAACACGACGATTAGCTAAATGGTCTATTTCATCAATATTTCCAATATTATCAAGTAAATTCAAATAATATGATATAGCACCATAAATATCAGAAATAGTTAAACGTCTAGAATCAATACTTTGATCATTACCAATTACTTTAATAATTTCTTTTTCATTATTCTTATTATATACAAGAACTTCTTGAACTTTATTATACTCATCTAACTCTTCATTGATAGTAACTGTTTTCAAATTATAACCATTAAGAAATATAGGTCTAATTTTCTCTAATGTAGCTTTATCTATTATTGTACCTTTTTCTACAATAACATCTTTACCATCTTTAATATTTTCAGCTATCTTCTCACCCAATAAACGATCTAAAACGTTTAATTTTTTATTAAATTTATAACGACCTACACGAGCTAAATCATAACGGAACTTATCAAAGAAACGTGTAATCAATTGATTCTTTGCAGAATCAAGAGTTGCAGGTTCACCTGGTCTTAATTTTTCATAAATTTCAATTAATGCTTCATCTGTATTTTTAGTAGAATCTTTTTCTAAAGTATTTTTAATAAATCTATTATCTCCAAATACTTCTAATATTTCTTCATCACTAGACAAACCTAAAGCACGTAAAAGAGTTGTAACAGTAACTTTTCTAGTTCTATCTATTCTTACATAAATAACATCTCTTGCATCAAGTTCAAACTCTAACCAAGTACCTTTATTAGGAATCATTTCTCCACTTACTACTGGACGCCCATTTTTATCAATTTCACGTTTAAAATAAATAGATGGACTACGTACTAATTGTGAAACAATAACACGTTCAACACCATTTATAATAAATGTTCCAGCATCAGTCATCATAGGCATATCACCTAAGAATACTTCTTGTTCTTTTACTTCACCTGTTTCATTTATAAAAACACGTGCATTAACCTTTAATGGTGCACTATAAGTCACCATTCTTTCTTTTGATTCCTTTACCCCATATCTAGGTTCATCAAAACAATAATCACTAAAACTTAGAGATATATTACCAGTGAAACTTTCTACAGGAAATAAGTCATCAAATACTTCTTTAATCCCATCAGTCAAAAACCATTTATATGATTCTTTCTGAATATCTAATAAATCTTTTAATTCATATTTATTAGTAGTTTTTGAGAAAGATCTTCTTTCTCTATGGTCACCAAATTTTTCTACTTTGTATGCCACTCAAGTTCACCCCAATACTAGTATTTTTTTAAGGTAGTAATCTTCAATAAAAGAGACTACGCCACCAATTTAAAATTTTATCAATAAAAAACGAATATGTCAACGCTTTTTACAAAGAATTACAAAAAATCCCTTTTTTTTATCCAACACGCTTACGTCATAAACGTCTTTTATTTTTTCAATTACACTTTTTACTCCATGATCTTTATTCATCACAAAATAAAACTCTCCATCCTGATTTAAATAATTAACTGCATTATTAATAATATTCATATATATTTCTTTACCCGCTCTAATAGGTGGATTAGAAATAATAACATCATATTTTTTATCAATATTACTATATATATCACTTATAAAAGAAAGAGCATTTACATTCATATTTTTTATATTCAAATTAGATAAATGAACCGCCCTCTTATTAATATCTATCATATCTACATCAGAATTCATAATCCTAGATATAGTTATCCCTATAAAACCATATCCACAACCAACATCTAATACACTTACATTCTTCCTACCAACTTTAAAATAATTTTCTACAAGCAATTTACTTGCATAATCAACTCTATCTTTAGAAAATACACCTAAATCACTAGTAAAATTAAATGTATAATCATCATATTTATATATTATATTTCTATATTCGCTCTTTAAATTTTCATCATTAGTGAAATATTGTCCCATTAACATTCCCCTTTTTTAAATGTATTTTAATTATAACACACAAATTTATAAAACAAAAGAAAAAATTTACGACACAAAAAAAAAGAGACTTAATTCAAAGTCTCAACAATTTCTTTTTCTTTCTTACTAATTACTAGGTTTCCATTTTCATCAATAATAATTTTTACATCTTCATTAAAGTTATCTTCAAAGTTATCTTTTTTATCAACATCATTATCTTTATTTTCTTTACCATCAATTACTTCTTCACTAATAACTTCTTTATTCTCATCAATTTCTTTAATAACAACATTATTATCTTCATTAATACTATAAGTATATAACTTACCATTAAAAATAAATTCTTTACTAGTAATAGTTATTTGATATAAACCACTCATATCAATTTTATCTTTAAATTTAATCTCTTTATCAGTATCTATAACTAAATATCCATTAAATTTCATATTAGTAATATCTGTTTTATCAACTAAATAAACATTTCCATTAATATTTATAGTAGCTTGTTTATCTTCATCTATAACAACATCATTACCAGTAATATCTTTAACTACTATATTTTGATTTTTATCTTTATCACTTAAATCATTATTATCAGAATTAACTTCTCCAATATTTTTTATAACTTCATTACCATTTTCATCAATTACTTTTTCTTCTTTACTCTTATCATATTCATATACCATATCATAAATATTAAATTCATTCTTATCAAATACTCTATAAGCATCTCCTACAACTACTTTAATACTTAATACAACTTTATTAGGAGTATTACTATTTAATATAGTATCACCATTAACTAATTCCTTATATTCTAAATAATCTTTATTAATATCATTTTTCAAAGCATAATATATTTTATATTCCATATCTATATTATTTACTCTAACACTAATTTTATCATTAACACTAGCTACTACACTTTGTTCTGTAATAACATTATCATTTTGTAAAACATCAACACTTATATTAGATAAATCAATTACATTTTTTTCCTCTTCAACTTTATTTTTTATACCCACAATACCATACATAGATAAATGAGTAGTACTAAATTTAATATATCCATCACTAACATTTGTTTCAAATACTTCATCACTTATAACACCATCATCTTTAATATAAATAACTTTATAAGTATCATAACCAATTAAATCACCATTTAATGGAATACTAACATTAATTAATGAATTACTAACATTCTTTTTAATGTTATTGTTATCATATAAAGAAATATCATACAATGAAATAACATTATTATCTTTTAAATATTGATTAATATCAATCTTTTTACTAACTAAATTATCAGTATCATTAATTTCATCACTTAATTTATAATTATAAATAAACTTATATTCACTATCTATTACACTCTTATAAATATTTTCATTTTTTACTTCTTCTTTTTTATCTTCTACAACATTATTACTAACAGTTTTAACAGTATTTACTTTTTTAGTAGTTGTTGGTTCTGTAGTTATCTTCTCTGTAGTTTTCTTAGTTGTTGTATTTTTATCTTTATCACCACTTACCAAAGATTTATTATTAAAATGTACTATTAATACTATTCCTAATAATATCAATAATATAATACCTATTACATAATATTTTGTTTTCTTTTCATCTATTTCCAATTTAAACACCCTACCTTCAAGTAAAAGTATAAAGTTTATTATATTAAAAGTAAAGTCTTAATCAATAATATTTACTTTTTCTTTACAAAAAAATATATAAAAAATCATTTAAACAATTCTTTATATATTTCATCATAATTTTTTACAAGTTTTATATCAATTTTTTCTTTTATATTATTTGGTATTGTATCTAAATCTACTTTATTATTATATGGAATATATATAGTATTAATTCCATTATTATAGGCTCCAATAATTTTTTCTTTTATACTACCAACAGCAAGTACATCACCATTCAAAGTAACTTCACCAGTCATAGCAATATCACTTGAAACAATTTTATTTTTTAAAATACTTAATATAGCTGTAGTAATTGCAATTCCACCACTAGAACCATCTTTTTTAACTCCAGCATTTAACAAATTTATATGTATATCTAAATTACTAATATCTTTTGTTATATATTTTTTATATTTAATCAAACTTAAAGAAACTCTAATACTTTCTTTCAAAATATCTAAAGCATTACCAGTAATGATAATATCTCCATTTCCAGGTATTGATATACACTCAATTTTTTGTATATTACCTCCATTAGAATTACAACCTAAACTATTAACAACACCCTTATGATTTAATATTTCTTCTTTAGTATATTTTACCTCTCCAAGAACTTTATTAACAAAATCTGTACTTATAGATTTACTTTTAATATTTTCTAAACAATAATTTCTAATTAATCTTTTTAAAATTCTAAATAATTCACGTACACCAGATTCCTTCGTATAATTATCTATAATATAAAGTAAAGTATCATCACTAAATTTAACATTATTAATACCATACTTTAAAATTATTTCTGGAATTAAATATTTTTTTGCAATATCTATCTTTTCATATTCAGTATATGAATTAATTTCAATAATCTCTAATCTATCTCTTAAAGCAGTAGGAATATCATTTAAATTATTAGCAGTTAATATAAACATTACTTTAGATAAATCAAAAGGTTCTTCTATATAATTATCAATGAATATTTTATTCTGTGATTCATCTAAGATATCAAGTAATGTATTAGATGGATCACCTTTATAATCATGACTCATTTTATCTATTTCATCTATTAAAATAACAGGATTCATAACTCCACATTTATTTATACCTTGTATTATTTTACCAGGATTAGCTCCTAAAAACGTTCTTCTATGACCTACAAGTTCACTATAATCATTAAGTCCACCAACACTAATTTTATAAAATTCTCTACTAAGTGCGTTGCTAATACTTATTCCAAGAGTAGTTTTACCAACACCAGGTGGACCTACTAAACATAAAATAGGACTAGAAACATCTTTATTTATATTTTTAATACTAACAAATTCTAATATTCTCTTCTTTATATTATCAAGACCATAATGAGTTTTATCCAAAGATTTTTTTATTTTTTTTATATCAGTTTCTTCTTTTTTATATTTATTCCAAGGTAAATTTAATACCCAATCTAAATAATTTCTAATAACAGAAACATCAGGATTATTATCATTAGTATATTCATATCTTTTAATTTCATTCTTAAACTTATTTCTAGTTTTTATAGATAAATCCAAACTATCTAACAAAGTATTATAGTTATTTATTTCTAATTGTTTATCAGTTAAAATACCAAGTTCATTATTTAATTTATTAATTTTTTCTTTTAAAATAAAATCTCTTTGTTCTTTTTCGAATTTTTCTCTAATTTCATCTTCTATCTTAGTATCTAAATTTAAAACTTCTAATTCTATATTAATATCATTAACTAATTTTAAAGCCCTCTTAACATAATCAAATTCATTCATATAAAATAATTTCTTATTTTGATCCATAGGCAAGAAAGAAACAATAATATCAGTTAATAAATCTAAATCATCAACATTTTCTATAGTAGAAGTAATTAAATTACTAGATTCACTATTAACAAGTATATATTCTTGTATTAATTCTTTAAGTTTTCTAACTAATGCAGTTTCTTTTATTTCATTATTATTTTTAACATATAATCTTTTAACAGTACTTTTAAGTATTCCATCTTTATTTTGAAAATATGTAGAAACTTGAACTCTATTCAAACCTTTAATAATAATTCTATAATTATTATTAGGAAGTTTAATCTTAGTTTTAATTTTACCTATTACACCAACTTTAGGTAAATCACTTGTACTAGGTTTTTCTTCTATTAAATTAATTGGACTAATAATCAAAATATTAGAATTATAATTTTTTATAGCATCATCTATAGCTTTTTTTGAAATATCATTATTGATTTCTAAACGTATCTCTTGATTAGGAAGTAATACTAATTTTTTTAAAAGTAAAATACTTAAATTTTCTTTCATAAAACTTCCTCCTCTGTAATGATTTTTATTATAAACACATATTTATTTTTTGTAAATATTAAATCAAAAAAAAATCAAATTTTCATTTGATTTCTATTTAATACTAACTGTTATATCTAACGCAGCTTCGTTTTCAACATTTTGATTTGCATTTCTGTTAATATATTCAACTTTTAAGATATAATTTTTAGTTGCATAAGGTTCAGTATTAGCTTTAGCAGAACCAGGGATTTGTATACGAGCTGTATTAATAACTTTAGCAACATCACTTGTTGATGATACTTTACCAGTAGCAACTTGAGTAGTTGTTGCTGCATTAAATGTTGTAGTTGTATAAACATCAGCTAAAGTACCTTCAGTTAATTCATATAAAGTGTAAACAATATTATCATAATCCTTATCAGCTACGAAACAAGTTGCTGTTGGTGTTGCATCTAAAGAATTTTTTGTACTTGCAACATAACATGCATCTTTCAAAGTAGTTTGATCTACTTCAGAATTAGTTGCATCACTAGCATAATCCACACCACTATGCATAAAACTTGCTTTGTCTGTTGGAACAGTTGGAGTTAAAGTGATATCAAAATATCCTGCAGTTTCACCTTTGTTAATTACAGAGAATGATTTGTAAACAACATCTTCAACATTATCTCCTGGAATCATGTTTTCTAACTTAACAGTCTTACCAGTATCTCCTACTTCTTTATACTCAATAGAACCAATTTGAGCTGCTGTAACAGTAGCAGTTGCTTCTTTTTCAGTTGTCACTCTAGTAACAAAGTACGCATAAGTAACTCCTACTATTGTTAGGGTAACCATAAATATTGCTGCTACACCTAAAGTTAATTTTTGTTTTGTGTTCATATTTTTTATTCCTCCTACAATAAAATTATATTATACTGATACTCTTAAAGTCAAGAAAAAAATTTCAATATTTTGAAATTTTTGTAATATTCAATTTTACTTTACTTAAAATTGTTTCTCCATCATTAGTTTTAGCCTCTATTACTAGGTATAAACCATCATTTATCAATCTTTTCTTATGAGATGTAAAGTAATTATCAACCTTGTTTTTTTCCATAACATTAAATGACGCAAAATTATTAATTATCTCACTTAATTTAATATCAGCATCTAAATCTAAAGAATTAGAAATAATTTCTATAAGCTTACTACCATCCATAACATAATAACCTATTTTATAACTTTTAATATCATAATCAGTAGCACCAATATATTTAACATTATTATTATTTATTAAATTCATATCTGTATTTAAAACTACTAAACCATCTTTTACTTCAACCAAATCATCTTTACCACTAAAAGCATATAATTTGTTGCTAGAAACAACATAATAAGTAAACATTAATAATACAATATTTATTAAAAAAGAAATATAAATTATTATTTTATAAGATTTTAATAAACTTAACAATTTACTTTTTACACTCTTTGATTTTTTACCCATATATTCACCCACTATTCCATATTAATAATAATTTTTTCTGATATTTCATTTCCTACAGGAATATTAAAATCTTTTACCACTCCTGTACCATTTATCTCATATTCTTTTCCAATTACATTCATCAAACTAATCACTTCCGTCTTATTCCATCCAGTAATATCTATCATTGTTATTTTATCACTATTAGTTTTTAAGTATACCTTAGAACCAACCACTATATTTTTATTTTTGTTTGGATATTGCATTGTAATTATACTTCCATCTCCAATAACAATTGGTTTTAAGCCTAAATTATTTAACTCATTAACAACATCATTAACATTTTTATTTAAATAGTTTGATAAATTAACAAATTTAGTTTCATCTTTATTAGTTTCTCTTTCACTTAGATTTTTATATTTTGCAATTGATTCAACAACACTTTTTGTTATATTACCCATTGCACTACTAGTTCCTTCTAAATCTTTTACTGCAACATATATAATGTATAAAGGATCGTCTTTTGGAAAAATTCCAGCAAAACTTCTTATATTTTTTGTACCACTAGTATAACTTCCATCGCTCGCAATATACTGAGCCGTACCAGTTTTTCCTATTAATCTTACTTGATCAGTATGATAAACTTTTCCTGTTGCCTGATTATCCTCACCATTTACAGTTAAATCCAATAATTCTATAATCTTTTTTATAGTTTCTTCACTATACACTTTTTTTAATTCTTCTCTTTTTGCTTCAAAAATAACTTTACCATCTTGATCTGTTATTTTACCAACAACATATGGTTTTAAAACTGTTCCATTATTAGTTAAACATGTCAAAGCCTGTATCATTTGTATTGGTGTAATTGTAATACCTTGCCCGTAGCTAGCAGCAGCAAGCTCTGATGCATACATAAAATTGACTTTACCTTTCATTTCTCCCAATAATTCTATACCTGTTTTCTGACCGAAACCTAAATCAGTATAATAATCCAAAAGTTTTTCTTTACCAATATTTTGAGCTAATAATGTAGCAGCAACATTTGATGAATAAGTAAAACCTACATCATATGTTATTCTACCCCACCCTCTATCGTTCCAATCTTTTATCTCATAATCATCAACAATAATCTTTCCTGAATCATATGTATCACTACCATTATATTTTCCCTCTTCAATACTAGAAGCAAAAGAAAATATTTTCATTGTACTACCAGGTTCATATGTATATGAAACAAGTGGATTATTATAATTAGTTATATTAAGTTTATTAGGATCGAAAGTTGGATTAGATGCACTACCTATTATAGCGCCAGTTTTTGCATCAGCAACAACAACACTAACCCAATCCGTACTATAATTATTGACAAGTTCATTTATTGCATTTTCTAAATACATTTGTATATTAGAATCTATTGTTAAATCAATATTATAACCATTTTTAGCTTTTACCTCTTGCACTGGAGTATTAGCAATCTTATATCCATAAGCATCCTTTTGATATTTATAATATCCATTTTCACCGCTTAATTCTTCATCAAAATAAGATTCTATACCCATTTCACCAGCTATATCACCTTTTTCATTCTTTTTAGCATAACCAATTATATATGACGCAAAAGAGCCATAAGGATAATATCTTTTACTTTCTTTAATAAAATCAATACCAGGCAAATTCAAAGCTTCTATTTTTTCTTTTACCAATTCACTAATTCCTCTACCCTCAGGTCCTAACTCTACTTGATATAAATTTTGATTCAAAAGTCTCATCATCTTATCATTATCCATACCAATTATTGGAGCAAGTAAAGAAACTGTTTTTTCTTTATCAACAACATGTTGTGGATTCTTATCACTTTTTGTTCTACTACTATCTAAATATGCAATTACTGTATAAGAATTTACATTTTCAGCTAAAGCTTCACCAGATGAATCATATATTGTTCCACGAGATGCATATAAAACTTTACTACCAGTTGTACGCGATAAAGCAAAACTTTTTATGTTTATTCCATCTATGTTAGTACATAAAGAAACATAAACAACTTTAGCTATAATAAGACCAAATAAAAGAACAATGCCCATGATAAAAAACTTGTTAATTTTTACTGCATTGCTCATTTTTTTCACCCTCTTACTTTATTAAAATTATATTTTCATTATTATAAGACAAACCATATTCACGTGCTATATCTTGAATACTAGATAAACTAGCTAATTCATTTACTTGCATCTCTAAACTCTCATTAATATTTTCTTGTTTTTCAACCTTTTTTTTAATACGTTCCAATTCAATATTACTTCTAGAAAGAATAGATTTACTAGAAACAGTTAAAATAGGAGCTAGTACACTAAAAATAACTATCAAAGATACAAATAATCTCTCACCCTTTAAAAACTTAACTTTTTTAGTATTATTTTTTTTCATAACTATATCCTTTCTATAACTCTTATCTTAGCACTCTTACTTCTACTATTTTCATTTATTTCTTCTTCAGTAGCAGTAATAACTTTATTATTTACTAACTTTATTAAAGGTTCATAACCCTTTGGTATATAAGGTAATCCTTTAACTTTATCATCGATTTCACTATATTTCTTAAATATTTTTTTTACTATTCTATCTTCTAAAGAATGAAATGTTATAACAACCAATCTACCACCAATATTTAACATATTGATTGCATCTGGTAATACATTTTCTAAACATTCTAACTCTTTATTAACTTCAATTCTTATTGCCTGAAATATTTGTCTCTCAGGATGATTTGTTATAAAGTATTTAACTGGAACACTACTCTTTATAATATTTACAAGTTCTAGTGTAGTATCAATACTTTTATTTTTTCTATAACTAACAATATTTTTAGCAATAAATTTAGAATATTTTTCTTCACCATATTTATAAAAAATATCAACTAAATCCTCAAAACTATATTGATTAACAACATCTTTTGCAGTTAATGAATTTCTAGTATCCATTCTCATATCTAATAAAGCATCATTCATAAATGAAAAACCACGTTCTTTATTATCAATTTGTGGACTAGAAACACCTAAATCAAGTAATATTCCATCTACTTTAAAAACACCTAATTCATTAAGTCTCTCACTTAAGTTGCTAAAATTATCATGTATAAGTGTAAAGTTATTTCCTATCTCACCTAATTTTTCTCTTGATTTATTTATTGCAAACTCATCTTGATCAAATCCATATAAATGACCTTCTGGAATATTTTTTAATATTTCACTACTATGTCCTGCTAAACCTATTGTTCCATCAACATATATTCCAGCTTTTTTTAAATTTAAATTTTCTATTACTTCTTGTTTCATTACACTATAATGCATCTTATTCTCCCCCAAATAAATTTTCTGCTATATCAGAAAAATTGTCTTCATTTTCACTAAAGAATTCATTCCAAGCATCACTATCCCAAATTTCAAGTCGATCATTTGCGCCGATTATAACACAATCATGGGTTAAACCGGCGTAATGAACGAGCGGGGAGGTAATGCATGCCCTTCCTGATTTATCAAGCATGCAGAGAGTAGCACCAGACATGAAGAATCTGGTGAAATTACGTGAGTCTTTTTTTGTAAATGGGATAGATTTTAACTTTGAAACAATGTTATTCCATTCATCCATAGAATAAACAAATAAACATTTTTCAAGTCCACGTGTGATTACAAATTCATCTCCTAGTTCACTTCTAAATTTACTAGGGATAATAATTCTATTTTTTTCATCAATAGAATGATGAAATTCACCCATTAACATATTATCCCCCACTTTCTTCCACAATGTACCACTGTCTATATAAATAATAACGCAAGTTTTTTTAAAATACAACATTTAATTAAAAAAATCAACAAAAAAAAGTGTACTTTACACTTTTTGTAAATAAAATTTATTTTAAATAATCATCATTTATTTCTATATCATTATCATTTTTATTTTCACTAACTTCTTTAGTATCCTCATCCACAATTTCTTCATAATCTTCAAATTCATCTTCAACACTTACTCTAACTTTAGTATCCCCAACTATTTCAACACCCATTTCTTTATGAACTGATAATTTAATTGTACTACCATCTACAGAAACATCATTAACAGATGGTTGATTTAAGGCTCTAACAATTATATCACTAGTATTAGAAAACTCTCCGTTTTCTTTAATTTTAACATTCATTACATCTTGATAAGTAAATCTTTTCACCAACACATTAGTCTTAGTATTATTATCATAAGAATACCATATATTAATATCATAACTACCATTTACTAAAACTTTACCACCATTATTAACACCATTAAAAGTATGATTAATAACCCAACAACCAAGAACAGTATTTATATTATCTTCAGTCTCAACAAAATGCTCTAAATTAGTTGTTTTCTTTCCTTTACCTATTACTGCTTTAGTAACAATTTCTTTAAAATAAGACATTTTATCACTCCTCATAACATTCTATGAATATTACGCCTAAAAAGTGATGAATTTTTATATAAATTTACTAAACATTATTTATAATAATAATACTTTATGTTAAAATAGAATAAATTATTATTATTAGAAAGAATTAGGTGAAATTATGAATAATTGTATATTTTGTAAAATAATTAATGGAGAAATACCAACAAGAAAAATTTATGAAGATGAAAAGGTATTAGTTTTTTTAGATACTGATCCACATCAAAACGGACATATGTTAGTAGTACCAAAAAAACATTATACTGACTTCACTGACCTCGATAACGAAATACTATCTCACATAAACATAGTAGCAAAAAAAATGAAAGATTTAGTTTATGAGAAATTAGGTGCTAATGGTATACGATTATGTGTAAATTATGGTATGTACCAATATGTAAAACACTACCATTTACATATTATACCAGCATACAAAGATAAACAAGATTTAATTAATATTGATGATGTTTATAACAAATTAAAATAAGACAACAAAGTCTTATTTCCTAAATTGAAATTTGAACCGCACCACTAGGGTGCGGCTTTTTGATATAATAAAGGAGCCAATTCCCGGCAA
>CAKONF010000013.1 GCA_934097015.1 uncultured Bacilli bacterium
TAGTGAAGTGACAGAATTTACCTCAATATCAGGAAGCAATGAACGTGTTTTAAATAATGCACCAGATGATTATGGAATAAGTTATTATTATAGAGGAAATGTAAATGATAATTATGTTTTATTTGCAAACAAAACATGGAGAATAGTCAGAATAAATGGAGATGGAAGTGTAAGATTAGTACTAGATAGTAGTGCTGGTAAGGCTAAATTTAATTCTAGTTCTAATGATAATGCATATGTTGGATATATGTATGGAACACCAGGAAGTACAACATATGAAGCAACACATGAAAATAAAAATGATAGTACGATAAAAACAAAAGTAGACAAATGGTATGAAGATAATCTAAAAACAAATTATGCAAATTATTTAGCAGATACATTATTTTGTAATGACAAAACTCTTGCATCAAATGGAATAGGTGGAGTAACAACTCAATTGGGTTATGGAACTAGTAAAACATATTATTCATCAACAGAGAGATTACAATATAGTACAGGAACAACAAATATAACTACATCAAAACCAACGTTTAAATGTGCAGAAAGTGCAACAAATACATATTCAAGATTTACAGTAAATGAAACAACATTATTAAATGGAAATAAAACAAATGGAGATTTAACATATCCAATAGGACTTTTAACAGCAGATGAAGTAGCGTATGCTGGAGCATATAAATATCATGAAACAAATACAACATATTATTTATATAATTCATCTATAACTTCTAATTGGTGGCTTTCGTCTCCGAACTACTTTAATAATGGTTTGGGTGCGGGCGAGTGGGGTGTTGGTGCTTCGTATGGGTACATCTACTACGACGACGTCCACTACTTCACTTACGTTTTGCGCCCTAGTATCAATCTAAAGGCTAGTGTGCTAGTAGGTGGAGGAGATGGAACAAAAGAAAATCCATACACATTACTTAATAACTAACAGTTTTTAAAAAATTGCCGAAAATACTGGAGTTGAAGAGAAAAAACTTCGTCTAGTAGTACACTAATTTATTCATTTTTAAACATAAAATGGTATTAAACAATATAAAAAAATTACAATATCTTATAAATTTATTGTAATTTTTTAATCCAATTTTTTCCATCTACAATTCTTGATACTAACATACTACTTGCTGAATCACCAACAACATTTAATACAGTTGCAGGAGCATCAATTATAGTAGCAATAATAGTCAATATTGGTAAAGTAGCAATAGGGAATCCCATAAGACTAATAATTAACATTTCTGAAATAGTTCCACCACCAATAGGAACAGCAGTTATTAATATAGTAGCAATCAAAGAAACCCATAATACTTTAAAGATACTAACATCCATATTAAATAAATATACTAAAAACATTATCTTAAATACACTTCCAATTATAGATCCATCTTTATGAAATGATGTACCTAAAGGAATAGTAGTATCTGCAATATCATCTGATACTCCAATAGATTTAGCACATTTAGTATTTATAGGAATACAGGCAGCAGAAGAACATGTAGCTAACGCTGTTAATGTACTAGGAATTATATATTTCCAATAATTTTTAACACCCATAACGCCACCTGCTATATAAGCATATAAAGTATAAATTACAAAGTACACAAATATACATGAAATAGTATAAATAATAAAAGTTTTTAAATATCCTAAAGCTATACTAGTACCAAATTCTCCAACAAATGAAGCAAAATAACAACCTAATCCTATTGGAGCATAATACATTATTATACTTATTAATTTTTGTAGTACTTCATTAAAACTATTTAGTACTTCCAAAGCTTTTTTACCTTTTTCCTTTGATAAATTAATTGATAATCCCATTAAAATACTAAATATTATTAAAGCAATTATATTATCTTTAGAAATTAATTTAACAAAATCATTAGTACTTATAGCATTTACAGTTCTATCTAATATATTTAAATCTTCTTTGTCATTTTTAATATTATAATCTATAATATCTTTAATTTTATTACCATCTTCACTATTTACTAAGCTAATTCTAGTACTTATTATACCTATAAATACACTTATAAGAGAAGTAATAATAAATACTAATACAATACTTCTTAATATCTTACCTAATCTTTTAGGTTCTTTCATATTACCAATAGATGTAGTAATAGTTAAAAATATAAGTGGTACTATAATAGTTAATAATAAATTAATAAATAAATCACCAAATGGACTTAAAATAGTTGCTTTTTCTTTAAATATAATTCCAACAATACCTCCTAATACTATACTAGCAAGTAAAATAATAGTAGATTTATAATTTTTTAATACTTTTTTCATAAGACTCCTTTCAATTTAATTATATTTTAATATAAAAAAAATAGTAATACTTTGTAATCCACATAAATCCACGATATAATATAAAAAGGAGAAATAATTATGACAAAAAAATTTGTTAAAATGAATGATAATAAAAATAATTTATCTTTAGGTAATTTAGTTAATATAATAAAAAAATATTCAACTACTTTAGAAAGTAGTATACAACATGAAGTATTTTGTTCTATATTTAATATAAGTGATATTAATAACACTACTGTTAATAATTATTTAATAGGATATAGAGCAATAGGGTTAGATTATAAAAAAATATACATTGATTTAAAATATAAATATGAAACTAATAAATATGTATTTTTAGAAATATTTTGTAATATATTAACTATATTAGATGAAAAGATATATAACATAAATAATATTAATATTGAAATAATAAATAATAATATTAAATTAAATAATGTATGTAAAGATTTAATTACATTAAGTAAAACAGATAATAGTGTTAGTAATGAATTTAATGATAAAACAAATTTATTATATAAAAATAATGATATTTATTCTTGTATTATTGAAATACTATTATTTGTTATATTAGAAAAGAAACAACCCATATACATAGAAGATATTAATAAATATATTATAAAAGATGAATTAGATAGTTATTTAAGTATAAATTTATATGAGGGAACAAGTTATATTACTTCATTAATTGAATTAGGTAAGAAAAATAATATGTATGCTAATGCTGAATTAGGTTCATTAGAGTATAGTGGATTTATTAATGGTAATGTTGATTATGAAAAATGTTATAATTATTACTTGTTATCAGCTAAAAAGAATCATCCTAAAGCATGTTTTATGGTAGCAAATCTTATCCTTAAAGGATTAGTTCACGAAAAAAGTATTAACACAGCATGGCATTATTTAAATATTAGTGTTAAAGAAGGAAATATAGCAGCACTAAATAAATTAGGATTATGTTATATGAATGGTAATAATCCAGATAATATTGTAGATATAGATAAGGCTCTAAATTATTTTAAAAAAGCTAGTGATATGGGTTATAGTTATTCTTATAATAATTTAGGACTATATTATGAATCTTTAAATAATATAGATAAAGCTTTATATTATTATAAATTAAGTGCTGATTTAAATAATAGTTGGGCTTTAAATAAAGTAGGTGAAATATATAGGTTAAATAATAATTTAAAAGATGCGTATTTTTATTATATTAAATCTATTGAATGTCCTATAACAGAAAGAAATTATTATGGATATTATAACCTAGCCAATTACTATTATTTAAATGGTTTTAAAGAATTAAATATAAAAAAAAATATAAATAAATATAACGAATATATTACTATTTTTAATAAATATAAAAGAACAAGAGACTAGTAGTTTATCTAGAACGTCCTCTTGTTCTTTCTTCTTCATCTTGATATTCATAACTATTCATATAATTATTCATATCATAATACATATTCATGTTATTCATATTATTTTGATTAATATTATTTTTTTCTATATTTTGTTTTTCTTGTTTGTTTTTATCTTCATTTTTTTCTTTTTCTTCATTTTCTTCTTTTTTCTTTTTCTCTAAATTAATTTTTTCTATTTCACTAACTTTTTTATCATTTTCTATTATGCTAATATCAATATCTCTATTAAGACTATTTACTTTATTATCTTCATTTACAAGTTTATCTTCAATATTTTCTATTTCACTGTAATATGAATAAAATTCATTGCTATCTAAATAATCATTAAATTCTGTTTTAAATTCATTCTTAAAATTTCTTATTTCTTCTAAAGTAGAAAGTATTTCACGTTTTGTTAAAGATAAATTACTTTTTTCTTTTAATAAATCTATCTTAAAATTATCACTAGGAACTATATTTTTTTGTGATACAACTTTTAATTGACTTCTTAATTTATTATATACACTTTCAATAGGTTCATTATTTTGTTTACTTAATTTCAATGATAAATTCATTAATTCTTTATTGTTTTTAATTTCCATGTTTCCTAAAAAGTATTTTGTTTCAATAACTTCTTTAGGTACAATATTTTTTATTTTCGTTTTATAATTATTTAAATTCATTTGGAAAGTTAATAATTTATCTCTAAATTTAAATAATTTATTATTATATTCACTAATATCTTTTTCATTATCATTCTTTTTATCTTCTAATTCATTATTTTTATTTTTCTTATCTTCTATTTTATTTATTAATGTATTAGTTTCTTTATTTATATCATTTACTTTATTAGTATAATCTAATTTATCTTTAAAATTACCATACAATTCATTTAAATATCTAGAGTTATTGCTTTCTTTTTTTAATTTATCTATATATTCTTTTAAATATTTAGGTTGTGTTTTTGATAAAGAGAAAGCTATATTAATTACATTTCCATCTTTAATCATAGTTATTCTATTTATAATATTATTTATCTCTTTACTATTATTTTTTGCTCTTTCTATTAATTTATCAAAGTCACTAATATCCTTAGCATTTTCTAGTTCTTTATTTATTCTATATACTTCCATGCTTAAATTATGTAATGCTTCATAATCTTTTTTTATTTGTTTATTTACTGTATTAATAAATTCTTCTTTACCTAAATCTTTATCTTTATCTAATTCATTAATTACAGTATCTTTTTTATTTTTTACATTATCTTTTTTAATAATTTTATTTTCTTTAGATATAGTATTATCTTTTTCTTTAGAATCACCAGATTTAATTTTATTATTTTTAGTATCTTTATCTTTAATTTTATCTTTTTGTTTTTCTTTTTCTTTATTTATATCATTTTTTACTTCTTTATTTTTATCTATGTTTTCTTTAGTTTGTTTTTTTTCTGTTTTATCAGTTTCTTTATCTTTTTTTATATCATCTTTATTTTTTTCTTTTTTTGTTTTGTCTTTCTCAAGAGTACCTACATTTTTATTAACCTTTACATTTTTTACATTCTCTAATTTTTCTTGTTCTTTCTTTTTAGTTTCTTTTTCTTGTTTAAGTTTTTCAAGTTGTTTATTTTTAATTTCTTCAAGTTTATGTTTCTTTTCATCTTCTGCTTTTTTCAATTCTTCTAATCTTTTCTTTTCATCTATTTTTTTCTTTTCATCTAGTTTCTTTTTGTCTTCTTGCTTTTTCTTTTCTTCTATCTCTTTTTTCTTTTTTAATTCATTTAATATTTTTTCTTCTTGCTTCTTCTTTAATTCTTCAACTTTATTTTTATTTTCTAAATTAACACCTGTTCTTTTAGATATCTTTTGATTTTTAATATTATTATCATTTTTAATATTATCTTTAGTTTTAACAGCAATAGGGGAAACATTAATAACTTTCTTTCTTTTATTGTTTAATATTTCTTCTTGTTTTTTCTTCTTTTCTTCTAATTCTTTTTTCTTTTTTTTATATAATTCTATATAATATAATCTTAAATACTTAAAATAGTCATTTACATCTTTCTTATTTGAATTCATATAACCACCTAATTTCTAAGATTATTGTATCAAAACTTGTATTTTTAGTCTATAATATTAACAAAAAATATTTATTTATTTCTAATTTTAAAATATAATTGTAATAGGAAGTGATTTGTGTGAAAATATCAGATATATTATTATCTACTAATGGAGTTTTATTAAGTGGAGATATTAATTTTTATATAAATAGTTTTAAAATAGATTCAAGATGTTTATCTAGTGATGATATATTTATTGCGATAAAAGGTGATAAGTTTGATGGTAATAGTTTTGTTTTAAATGTTTTAAATGGAAATAGTGTGGGAGTTATTTTTGATGGTGATATTAATATTGATATAAATAATTATAAAGATAAGGTAATTATTAAAGTAGATGATTCAATAAAAGCATTACAAGATATGGCACGATATAAAAGATCTTTATATGATATTCCAGTTGTTGCTATTACTGGTAGTGTAGGTAAGACTAGTACCAAAGATATAGTAGCTAGCGTTATGAGTGAAAAATATAATGTTTTAAAAACAGAAGGTAATCATAACAATCATATTGGATTACCATTAACATTATTAGAATTAAAAGATCACACTGCAATGTGTATAGAAATGGGAATGAATCATTTCAATGAAATTAGTTTGCTAACAAATATATTAAAACCAACAATAGCTGTTATTACAAACGTTGGTACAGCACATATAGGAAATTTAGGTAGTAGAGAAAATATATTAAAAGCTAAATTAGAAATATTAGAAGGATTAAGTAGTGATGGAACAATTATTATAAATAATGATAATGATTTATTAAATTCATGGTATTCTTTAGATACTAAATATAATAAAGTTAGCTATGGAATAGAAAATAAAAGCGATTTCATGGCCTATAATATAAATTCATTAATTGATAAAAGTACTTTTGATATAAAAGTAAAAGATCAAGTATATGATGTTTTAGTACCAGTACCAGGTTTACATTTCATATATAACAGTTTATGTGCAATTAGTGTTGGAAATGTATTAGGTATAAACAATAATAAAATAATTGATGGTATTAAAAAATTTGAACTTTCAAAAAATAGAATGGAAATTATTAAATTAAAAGAAGGAATAGAATTAATTTCAGATTGCTACAACGCTAACTATGATTCAATGAAAGCAGCAATAGAAATATTGGGAAAATATAAAACAAGAAAAATTGCTGTACTGGGTGATATGCTAGAATTAGGAGATTATAGCAAAGAATTACATCAAAAAATTGGTAAATTAGTTGACATAAATAATATTGATATATTAATATGTGTAGGTGAACTAAGTAAATATATTTATGAAAGTTCTAATATATGTAAATATATGTGTAAAGATAATAAAGAAGCAATAGAATTATTAAAAAGTATTATAAAAAGCAATGATATTATATTATTTAAAGCTTCAAATAGTATGAATTTTATAGAAATTGTAAAAAAAATTGAAAAAATTTAAAAAAAGTATTTCTTTTTTTAAAATATGTGATATAATTTAATTACACAACAGAAAAAAATATACACTTAACTTTACTCGCGCTTTGTGAGCAGAATCTTTTCTTTAACAAAGTTGTTTACATATATTTGCTCTGTTGTGTTTTTTTATGAATTTAATTTAATTAAACAAATACAATTATTATAGAAAGATGTGATAGAATGTTATTAATAAAATATATTATATTAGGGATAATACAAGGTATTACTGAACCTTTACCTATCAGTAGTAGTGGACATATTTTTATTTTTAAACAATTACTTAATACTAATATTTTCAACGATTTAAATTTTGAAATATTTGTGAATTTTGCTTCTTTTTTAGCAATATTAATTATATTTTGGAAAGATGTTATTGATTTAATAAGTAGTTTCTTTAAATATATTTTTAATAAAAAAGATAGAAAATTATATTATGATAAATTTAAATATTGTATGTTGATAATTGTTGGAAGTATACCAGTTGGAATATTAGGAGTATTATTTAAAAATGAAATAGAGACTACATTATCTAAAACTTGGATAGTTGGTATAATGTTTATAATAACTGCTATTTGTCTATTAATAGTAAGAAATATAAAAGGAAAAAAAGGAGACTATGACATTACGTATAAAGATGCTATCATAATTGGTCTAATTCAAGGATTAGCATTATTCCCAGGATTATCTAGAAGTGGAATGGTATTAGTTGGCTGTTTACTATGTAATTTAAATAGAGAATCTTCTTTAAAGTATACTTTTATGTTATATTTCCCAGTTAGCATAGCAACATTTGCTCTAGGAATAAAGGATGTTATAGATATAGGATTATCTAGTACATTAATAATATATTATATTGTTGGTATGATTTTCTCATTTATATTTACATACTTATTCTATAAAGTATTAAGTAATGTTGTTAAAAATGGTAAACTATGGAAATTTTCTATATACTTATTTATAGTTGGAATATTTGTATTAATATATTTTATGAAATAATAAAACAGACTAGACTTTGTATTTAGTCTGTTTTATGTTATAATACGTTAATGGAAGTGAGATTATGTATACTTTATTTATAAGTACATTTAATGAATTAATTACTATTGGTTTATTAAAAGATGGAAAACAAATTGATATATCAGAAAAAACATCTAATAGAAATCATAGTGTATATGTTATGCCTATGATTAATGATATATTAAATAATAATGATATAAAAGCTAATTATTTAAACGAAATAATTGTAGTAAACGGTCCAGGATCGTTTACTGGAGTAAGAATAGGTGTTGTAATTGCAAAAACTTTAGCATACACTTTAGATATTCCTATAAAAACAATAACTAGTTTACTTGCATATGCTGTTAGTTCTACTAAAGAAGATAACAAATTATCTATAGTATCTGATTTAAAAGGAAAATATATTGGATATTTTGATAAAAATAATGAATTATTAACAGATTATATATATTTGAATAATAAAGAGTATGATAAATATATAATAGGTAAAGAACAAAATATAATTACATGTGATAAATTTGATTTAGAAAAAATATATAATTATTTAAAAGATAAATCAAATATTAATCCTCATTTAGTTAACCCAATTTATATTAAAGGAATTGATGCTTTAAATGATAAATAATTGTAATATATTAGATAAAAATAGAATAATAGAATTAGGTAAACTAATAACAGATAATTTTGATAAAGTAAATAATGTAGAAGAGATAATAAAAAATAAAGAAATTATTGGATATTATATAAATAATAGATTAGTTGGATATATAATCTTTAAAAGAATGTATGATATTACTGACTTAATATATATTATAGTAGATACAGAATACAGAAGACAAAAAATAGCATCTAAGTTATTAGAATACTTAATTGAAGAATCAGAAAAAATATTACTTGAAGTTAGATGTGATAATGATAATGCAATTAAATTGTATAAAAATTATAATTTTAAAATAATTAATATTAGAAAAAAATATTATAATAATGTAGATGGTTATGTTATGGAGTTGATGTTATGAAAGATGTTTATATTTTGGGAATTGAAAGTAGTTGCGATGAAACAAGTATTTCTATTGTAAAAAATGGATATATAGAAATTGCAACAACTATATCTACACAAATGGATACTCATGCTATGTATGGTGGTGTAGTACCAGAAATAGCAAGTCGTATGCATACAGAAAATATTACATTAGTACTTAGTGATTTATTAAAAAAAGCAAATATGAAAATATCTGAAGTAGATGCTATTGCTGTCACATATGCACCTGGTTTACTTGGAAGTTTATTAGTAGGAATAGAATTTGCAAAAACATTATCCCTTGTTTATAACAAACCATTAATTAAAGTACATCATATTAGTGGGCATATATTTGCAAATAATTTAGTAAAAAAAATAGAATATCCAACACTTGCACTAGTTGTTAGTGGAGGACATACAGAATTAGTAGAAATGACTAGCGATTATGATTTTAAAGTAATTGGTACCACTAAAGACGATGCTATAGGAGAATGTTTCGATAAAGTTGCAAGAGTTTTAGATTTAAAATATCCTGGAGGCCCTAATATTGAAAGACTAGCATTATTGGGACATAACACTTATACTTTACCTATACCTATGAATAACAATGAATTAGATTTTTCATTCAGCGGTTTAAAAAGTGCTGTAATAAATTTAGTACATAACGAAAAACAAAGAGGAAATGAAATAAGAAAAGAAGATTTAGCTAATAGTTTCCAAACAATAGCAGTCGATGAAATAGTTAGAAAAACAAATTTAGCAATAAAAAAGACTGGTATAAAAAGATTAATAGTAGCTGGTGGAGTAAGTGCCAATAACTATTTAAGAAAAAAACTAGAAAATTTATGTAATGAAATTAATGTAGATTTATCAATACCACCACTTAAATATTGTACTGATAATGCAACTATGATAGCTTGTGCTGCATATCCATTATATTTAAAAGGTGAATTTAGTGATTTTACTTTAAATGGTAAAAGTCAAGAATATTTTTTCAAAAATTAATGTAAAAAATATTCTTTTTTTTTATTATAATAAATGATATAATTGTTTTAGAATAAGGAAGGGTATTATGGATAAGAACGAAATAAAAAAAGTATTAAATGAAGAAGAATTAACTAGTATAGATGGTTTTTTTAGAGCAGCAAATTATTTATCTTGCGCACAAATATATTTATTAGATAATCCTTTATTAAAAAGAAAACTAACTATAGATGATGTTAAACCTAGATTAGTCGGCCATTGGGGAACTGCTCCAGGCCAAAATTTTATATATGCTCATCTAAATAGAGTTATAACAAAAAACAAAGTTGAAATGATTTACATATCTGGTCCAGGTCATGGTGGACAAGCTATGATAAGTAATAATTATTTAGAAGGAACATATTCATTATTTTATCCAAACATAAAAGAAAATGAAGAAGGAATTTTAAAATTATGTAGAAGATTTTCATTTCCAAAAGGTGTTTCAAGTCATGTTGCTCCAGAAACTCCAGGTTCTATAAATGAAGGTGGAGAGTTAGGATATAGTTTAGCTCACGCTTATGGTGCTGTATTAGATAATCCAAAACTCATTGCAGCATGTGTCATCGGAGATGGAGAAGCAGAAACTGGAACACTTGCTACTAGTTGGCACTTAAATAAATTTATAAATCCAAAAAAAGATGGAGCTGTACTTCCTATATTACATTTAAACGGATATAAAATAGCTAATCCAACTATATTAGGAAGAATGAATGATGAAGACTTAGAAAATATGTTTAGTGGACTTGGTTATGAAGTATTGTTTGTTTCTGGAAGTGATACAAGATACATGCATGAAAGAATGGCAGAAGTTTTAGATTATGCAATATCAAAAATTAAAATGCGCCAAATATTATCTGATAAACATATTAATATAAAATTACCACTAATAATATTACGTAGTCCAAAAGGATGGACTGGTCCTGATAGAATAGATGGAAAACAAATAGAAGGATCATTTAGAAGTCATCAAGTACCAATCGTTGTAGATAAAGATCATAAAGAATTATTAGATGTGTTAGAAAAATGGTTAAATAGTTATAGACCTCATGAATTATTTGATGAAAATGGTAAATTAAGAGACAAATATAAAATGTTTGTACCGGAATTAAATTTAAGAATGGGCATGTCTAAATATGCTAATGGAGGATTACTAAGTGAAAATTTAATACTTCCTGATATTAACAATTATGGTATTAAATTTGATAAACCAGGAATAAAAAAAGGAATGGATATGAAAGAATTAGGAACTTATTTAAGAGATGTTATTAGAAATAATCCTAATAATTTTAGAATATTTGGTCCAGATGAAGCACTTTCAAATAGACTAAATGATGTATTTGAAATAACTAATAGAGAATGGAATTTAGATATATTACCAACAGATGATTATTTAAATAATAGTGGTAGAGTTATAGATGGATTCCTATCAGAAAACGTATGTGAAGGTTTACTTGAAGGATATACATTAACTGGAAGACATGGTATATTCCATACATACGAAGCATTTTCTCGTATAATAGATTCAATGGTTAGTCAGCATCTTAAATGGATTAAAGCATCACGAGAAATAGAATGGAGAAAAGATATCCCATCTTTAAATATTATCCTAACAAGTCATATATGGCAACAAGATCATAATGGCTATACACATCAAGAACCAGGTTTTCTAAATCATCTTGCATGTAAGAAAAAAGATCAAATAGGAATATATTTACCAGCAGATGCAAACACTTTAATAGCCACAATTAATCATGTTTTAACTACTAAAAACAAAGTTAATGCAATAGTTGCTAGCAAACACGAAAGACCTGAATGGCTAACAATGGAACAAGCTATTAGGCATTTAAAAAACGGTGTTAGCATATGGAAATGGGCTAGTGATGACGAACCAGATATCGTTTTAGCTTCATCAGGTGATACACCAACACTAGAAGTTTTAGCAGCAAAAACTATTTTAAAAGAATACATACCAAATTTAAAAATAAGAATTATCAATGTAGTTAATTTAATGAAATTAGATAAAGAATCACCTGAAAGTTTAACAGATGAAGAATATGATTATCTATTCACAAAAGATAAACCAATAATATTTGTATTCCATGGTTATACAAATTTAATAAAAGAATTAACTATGAATAGAAACAATAAAGATATAACAGTACTTGGATATCAAGAAGAAGGTAGAATAACAACACCATTTGATATGAGAGTATTAAATAAAATAGATAGATTTAATATAACATTAGAAACAATAAAACATATATCTGATGACTTTGATAAATTTAATATAACAAATTATTGTGTTAAAGAACTTATAAAACACAACATACATATACAAGAATACGGTACAGATTTAGAAGAAGTAGAAAATTGGACTTGGGAGTAAATTATCTATTTCTTTTTTTAAATTTTATGGTAAAATTATTATAGGAGTGATAATAAATGTTATACGATGATAAAGCTTTTTATGTTTTTGTATCTGAAGATGAATATCATACAAAGAAAATGTATTATAAATCTAATGAACTTAATGGTAGATTAATTATTAGTTATTATAAAAAAGAAGATGATATAGTTATAAAAATAAATTATCCAGACAAAGAAATATTATCTAAAGATGTTGATTTAAAAGAATATAATATTATAACTAAATACTATATTGAAAGAATGGAATCAAATGGTTATGAAGAATATCCAACTACATATGAAAAAGTATATGGACTTGGAACATACAAAAAATTTTTTGTTAATGGTTTTAATCCAAGTATGAGTTCTGTAAAAAAATATTTAGAATATGATTATTTAGAATATGAAAAATTAAATACTATAGCAGATAATAAAAAAGAACTTATTGAATTAGAAGACTTATATAATAAATGTTTAGATTTCGATAATCCAGAAGTAGTTAAAAAGAAATTTGATGAGTATGATAAAAATTATAAGAATATAACCCTAAATTTTAAAGACGAAGAATTTTTAGATTAAAAAGAGCTCAGTAGAGCTCTTTACACATTCCTGCAACGGGTTTATAAAAGCAATGATTTTTATATCTACCAGCTAAAGGTTGGCCATAAAAATTATCTTTACAATTATTACCTGTACCAGGAGCATAAAACCATAAAGCATGAGTTGCAGGATGATAGTATTCTCCTGTAATAACTCTTTTAGCTAAATTTTTTTCAAGTGTAGTACTTGTTGAATAAAATAAAGACGAATTAACTCCAACAAAACCACCTGGATTTTGATAAACAACATCATATAGTGTTCTTATATCTTTAAATACATCACAACTTGCAATAGCTCTATTAACTATAACATTTCCAACCATTAACATACCTAAATTTCCTTCTCCAATTGCCTCTGCTCTCATAAGTCTTGCAACTAAATCTAATTCTTTATTTGTATAACTAACTAACATTAAATCACCTTATTAAATAATATGTTTTAAAATTATATATTAGAATAAATAACTAGAATTACATCTAGTTTTTATATTCTATAAAAATAATAACTTTTAAAGAAACAACTAAAATTAAAGCTTTAAAAAAATAACAATGAATAAAAAAAACTAACATTTCTGTTAGTAATTTATTATGCTTAAGCACAAGCTTAAGTATTTATCAATCTGGCAGGGGTGGAGAGAATCGAACTCCCATCAAAAGTTTTGGAGACTCCTATGCTACCATTATACCACACCCCTGTGACTAATAAAATTATAGCATAATATTTTTTCTAAAACAAGAAAAACTTATTGACTAAATAAAAAAATTGGTATATCATTAATTTAACAGCGAAGATGAAGAAAAGTAATATTAGAAAAATTTAAGTGAGCTAGGGGTAGTGAGAACTTAGTAATTGGAATAATATGAAAGAACACTTTGGAGCTATCTATTCGAATTAATAGTAGGGTAGATCGGTACGTAATCCGTTATCAAATTACTAGGTTTGTTAGAACCAAAAGAGAGATCATATTAATGATAAATTGGGTGGTACCGCGGATTTTCAGTTATTCGTCCCAAAGGGATGAGTAACTTTTTATATACTCCAAATTAACTGAATAGGAAAGAGGAATGAAATATGTGTGGAATTATGGTATACACTAAAAAAGATTTATCATTAAAACAAATAGAAAGGAAATTTGATTCAATTAAATATCGTGGACCTGATAATACAAAAATTATTGAAGTAGATGATAATGTTTTCTGCTTTCATAGACTTGCAATTATGGGAATAAATGATAGTGGAATGCAACCATTTGCATACGAAGACAAAATATTAGTATGCAATGGAGAAATATATAACTTTAGAAAAGAAAAACAATATTTAGAAAATTTAGGATACACTTTTAAAAGTGATAGTGATTGTGAAATTTTAATACCAATGTATAAAGAATATGGTTTAAAAATGTTTGAAAAATTAGATGCAGAGTTTGCTCTAGTAATGTATGATAATGAAACAAAAAAAATCATAGCTGGTAGAGACCCAATAGGAATTAGACCATTATTTTATGGATTTGGAGAAAAAGGAAACATAGTATTTTCAAGTGAAATGAAATCATTAATTGGATTATGTAAAGATATAAAACCATTTCCACCAGGATATTATTACATTGATGGAAAATTTATACAATATTATGATGCTACAAAAGTAAAAAAAGTATCAAATGATAAATTAAATACAATATTTGAAAAAATAAATGAAAAATTAACATCTGCTGTTTTAAAAAGATTAGATTCAGATGTACCTGTTGGATTTTTATTAAGTGGTGGTTTGGATTCAAGTTTGGTTTGTAGTATAGCAAATAAAAAAAGTAATAAACCTATAAAGACTTTTGCAATAGGTATGGATAAAGATGCAATTGATTTAAAATATGCAAAACAAGTTGCTGATTATATAGGAAGTGATCACACTGAAGTAATTATTAGTAAAGAAGATGTATTAAAATCATTAAAAGAAGTTATATACATTTTAGAAACATGGGATATAACAACTATAAGAGCTTCAATCGGAATGTATTTATTATCAAAATGGATAAAAGAAAATACCGATATAAAAGTTTTACTAACAGGTGAGGTTAGTGATGAATTATTTGGATATAAATATACTGACTTTGCACCAAATGCTACTGAATTTCAAGAAGAAAGTAAAAAAAGAATAAGAGAATTATATATGTATGATGTTTTAAGAGTTGATAGATGTATTTCATCAAATAGTTTAGAAGCAAGAGTTCCTTTTGCAGATTTAGATTTTGTTAAATATGTAATGTCAATTGATCCAGAAAAGAAAATGAATAAATATAATATGGGTAAATATTTACTAAGAGAATCATTTAAAAAAGATTATTTACCAGAAAATATTTTATATAGAGAAAAAGCTGCATTCAGCGATGCAGTAGGACACTCCTTAGTTGATGATCTAAAAGAATTTGCAGAAAACAAATATAGTGATGAAGAATTCAAAGAAAAAATAAAGAAATACAAAAAACATATTCCTTTTACAAAAGAATCTTTATTATATAGAGAAATATTTGATTCATATTATAAAGATAATGATGATGTTATTGTTGATTATTGGATGCCAAACAAAAAATGGGATGGTTGTAATGTAAACGACCCATCAGCAAGAGTTTTATCAAATTATGGAAATAGTGGTATTTAAAAATATTGTATATTGTTTACAATATTTTTTTTTGATATAATTTAATTAAGATATGAGAGTGATAGAATGAATAAAAAAGGATTTACATTAGTTGAAATATTAGCTGTATTAGTTTTAATAGGTTTATTACTAGGTATAGCAATTCCTGGTATAAATAAAATAAGTTCTAATATGAAAAATAAATCTTATAACAAAAAAGTAAATTTAATTGAAAGTGCAGCAATACTATGGGGTCAAGATAATAAAACTAGATTGCAAGCAAATAGTGATTGTAAAATAGATGATGATAAGAATCTATCATGTTATAAAATAAAAGTAAGTGAATTATTAAGCGATAATTATTTAGATAGTGATAATAATAGCGGAGATATTATTAATCCCATAGATAATAAAAGTTTAACAAATAGTTGTGTATATGTTTATAAAGAAAATAATAGAGTTTATGCAAAATATGTGAAAAATGGTGATTGCACTAATTCTAAGCCCACAAATCCTGATGACCCAAATAATCCAAACCCCACAGATCCAGATAATACAAATCCAACTGACCCAGATAATCCAAATCCTACGGATCCAGAAGAATCAGAAGATCCTATAATTAAACCAGAAATTACAGTAAAAGCAAATGAAAAGACATCTCAATTTGACGTAGTAATTACACCTAATGAAAAAAATGAAGTATCTAAAATATCTATAAAATCTTATTTTCTTGATGATGAGTTAAATAAATATAACGACAGAATATATACTTATACTACATTTAAAAATAACTATACAAAAGATGGCAATAATAATACATATAAAGAAGTAATATCATCTTTAAATAATAAATTTACAGTAGATTTATATGATATTATAAGCGCGTGCTATAATGATTCATCTGGTTCATTTCAATGTCGAAACGCAGTTAAAATAGATAAAATATTTAAATATCATATCGGATATAGTATAAAAATAGAAGTTAAAAATAATAAAAATACAATAAAGGAATATGAATATAACGTAAAATCGAAATTAAATATACAAGAATTATCACTAGGTACTTTATCAGATAATAATATTAGTTCAAAATTATACTATATATATAATGATAATATAGTTGTATATAACGCTAACACTTTTATGTACTATAATTTATCAAAAATTAATAATAGTAATAATTTAAATGGCGTAGAATTACTTACATATCCAAATCCAGAAGGCAAAGTTTTTTTAGATTCTGTATCAAGTAATAAAATAAAATTTTTGATTATGTCTAGTCGTTCTTGTGAAAAATGTGCTTGTGATACAACAAAAAATAAAAATTGTAATTATTACACTATTGAAACAGGTTGTAGCGTTAGAGAAAATTTTGATTTTGGAAATATATATGTATCAAATAAAAAAGAATTTAAAGAAGATAATGAAAAATTTTTGAAATTTTATTTTGATAAATATAATAGTTGGGAAAGAGATAATTGTACTAATTGTAGTAATTGGAATTATTATTCTTTAGATAATAAAAATAGTCTTGATACAAAATCATTTTATTTAGATATTACAAAAAATATAGATAGTATTAATTATAATCATTTAATGTATTTAAAGAAAAATGTTTCAACTACTACATCAGGTCAAAATGAATTTACATTGTTATTTTGGAATAATAATCTATCTGTAAATTTAATAGAGTAATTAATGATAAAGAAAAGGAGAATACAAATGAAAAATAAAAAAGGATTTACATTAATAGAAATAATAGTCTGTATAGCATTAATTGCAGGAATTTCTACTATTACAATAGTTAGTTTAAAAAGTTCAAAAAGTAAAGAAGATAAAATAATAACAACAGTTAAAAATGCTGCAGATGTGTATTATTCCTCTAATGATAATATAAAAAAAGAATTGGAAAATAACTATGGCTTTTTGCTTGTAAAAATAGATGAATTAAAAAATAAAGGTATGCTTGATAATAAATTAGAAACACTAAATTCTACTAGTGATGAAAAATATGATTCAGTACTAATATATGATATGGATAAAGTAAACAAATTAGTTAAGCTTGATGAATATGAAACTGATAATATAGGATATATAGATTATCAATACCCATATTATGAGAAAACATTTATTCCATATTTAGAAGATTTAGATTTAGAAAATGTGCCATTTAAATGTCACGAAACAGGGTTGTTTAGAGATAATGAATTAGTGTATTTAGAAAATTATGAGAAAAAATATACAACAAACTTTAATTGCTATTTAATAAAAGAAGACGAATCTCAGGAACTGATTGATGAAATAAGTGATGTTGGAAGCTATACAATTAGTTATAAAATAAACGATGGTGTTTATAGATATAGAAAAGTCAATATATATAGTAATTTTGATTATAAATTAATCGCAAAATCCGGAACAGAAATATTGGAAAATTATTGTGTCAATCCAACTTGGACTAACAAAGATATTACATTAAGTGTATCAACAGATGATAATATAGAAGAACATAAAAGCTACCATTTAAATAATTCAACATATACATGGTATAATGATAATGTATTAGATGAAACATCTAAAGGTAAGATAGAAAAAAAATTTACCACTACAACAAATGCAAAAGTTAAAACCAAATATAATAAGCTAGATGATAAAGAACAAGAACTTAGTTGTCAATTAAACATTGATAAAGTTCCTCCAACAATAGAAACTTTATCATTTAACAGTACAAATAATAAGTTAAAAGTAAAATTTAAAGATGAAGGTGGCTCTGAATTAAAAGAGTATTGTATTGGAACCGATGATAATAATTGTTCTATTTTAGAAAGTACTGGTATTTCTGGAAATGAAAAAATAGTGGAAATTAAAATTAATCCAGAAAATAATAATGTAATACGTGTATGGGATAAAGCAGACAATGAAACACACATAGAATATAATACTAGAGATATTCCTCAAATAGATATCGAAAATAAAAATAATGTAACTATCGAAAGTACTACTGGGGGCAATTTAATATCACCAGGTATAGAATTGAAAATAAATAGTTTTAGTGAAAATATAAGAGATGTAAAAATTAAATATACGATTAATGATAAATATGAATTTAATGAAGAGTATTGTAATGATGGAAGTTGTAATCAAAATTATGAAATCAAATATAACATGCATAATCTATTAGAAAAATGTCAAGGTGATTTTGAATGCCACAAAGAAATAGGCGGTGATGTTAATTCTCTTAGCAATTTTAATGTAAAATATGAAGTAGAAGTAAGCAATGGTATAAAAAGATCTATAAAAAAATTTAATGCTAAATTAGATATTAGAAAAATTAATTTAGAAGAGTTAGGAAAAGATAACGATAATAAAATATCAGTTAGAGGAATAAATGATATGGGTGATATAATATTTACAAATAGTAATCTTACTCATACATCAAATACAACTGGTAGTGTTTCAACTTCACATTCATCAAAAGGAATTCTGCATTACAGTGGTGATAAAGAAGAAATGTCTATAGTAGGTACTTATGGTTCTAGTGGATCAACATGGGCTGGAAATTGTTCTAGATCATCAAGCTTCGAAATATATAACTGGAACGAAAATAGCATAGAGTATTCAGGTTGTGATTATACAGGATCTGGTAATTGTAGTAGTGGAATAAATAGAATTAGAGGTGGAATATATGATTTCAATACCAAAGTACTGAATGACTATAGTTATAGCGAAAATGTATTTGCAAAAAATGCTTGCAGATACTCTACTGGTACTGGAATAACAATTACAGATAAGTTTGAAAATGTTTCTATTAGTAGTTTTTATACACCAATTAATAGTACACTTGATATGTTTAATAAATTAAGTAAAAGTTTTAGTAGAAAAGAATATTACAAATTTACAATAAAAAAAGAAATTCTTTCTAAATTAACTTATTCAGAAAATAATGGAACAAGGAAATACTTTATGTTATTACAACAATATCATAGACAATCTAAAAGTTATAGCTACAAAGGATTAATATTTAATGAAAATTTAATAAAAATAGAAAATTTAGAAAGCACAGATAAAGATGCATAAATTAAAATAATATTGTAAAACGATAGAAAAAGTATTGTTTACAATATTTTTTTTATGATATACTAAATAAGTCAGATAATAATGGAGGGTAAGAGATATGACAAAATATGTATATTCCTTTAAAGAAGGAAATAAAGACATGAGAAACCTTTTAGGTGGAAAAGGTGCTAACTTAGCAGAAATGACAAGTATAGGTTTACCTGTACCTCAAGGTTTTACAGTTACTACTGAAGCATGTACTAAGTATTATGAAGATGGTAGAGAAATTAATGAAGATATTCAAGCACAAATTAATGAATATATTCAAAAATTAGAAGACGAAACTGGTAAAAAATTCGGTGACAAAGAAAACCCATTATTAGTTTCAGTAAGAAGTGGTGCTAGAGCAAGTATGCCTGGTATGATGGATACAATATTAAACTTAGGTTTAAATGAAGAAGTTGTTTTATCTATAGCAGAAAAAACAGGTAATCCTAGATGGGCTTGGGACTGTTATAGAAGATTTATTCAAATGTATTCAGATGTTGTTATGGAAGTAGGTAAAAAATACTTCGAACAATTAATCGATGAAATGAAAGAAAAGAAAGGCGTTAGTCAAGATATTGAACTTGATGCAGATGACTTAAAAGAACTAGCACGTTTATTCAAAGAAGAATACAAATCTAAAATTGGTAGTGATTTCCCAACTGATCCAAAAGAACAATTAATGGGTGCAGTTAAAGCTGTATTCCGTTCATGGGATAATCCAAGAGCAAACGTTTATAGAAGAGATAATGATATTCCATATTCTTGGGGAACTGCTGTAAATGTACAATCAATGGCATTTGGTAATATGGGAGAAGACTGTGGTACTGGAGTTGCATTCACAAGAGATCCAGCAACTGGTGAAAAAGGTTTATTTGGAGAATTCTTAACAAACGCACAAGGTGAAGATGTTGTTGCTGGTGTTAGAACTCCAATGCATATAACAGAAATGGAAAATAAATTCCCAGAAGCATTTAAAGAATTTAAGGAAGTTTGTAAGACTCTAGAAAGTCATTATAGAGACATGCAAGATATGGAATTCACTGTAGAACATGGTAAACTTTATATGTTGCAAACTAGAAATGGTAAAAGAACTGCACAAGCTGCTTTAAAAATAGCATGTGATTTAGTTGATGAAGGTATGCGTACTGAAGAAGAAGCAGTTGCTATGATAGATCCAAGAAACTTAGATACTTTACTTCATCCACAATTTGATACAGATGAATTAAAGAAATCTAAACCCGTTGGAAAAGGATTAGGAGCTTCACCTGGAGCTGCTTGTGGTAAGATAGTATTTACTGCAGAAGATGCTGTAGAATGGAATGAAAGAGGAGAAAAAGTTGTATTAGTTAGACTTGAAACTTCTCCAGAAGATATTACTGGTATGAAAGCTAGTCAAGGTATTTTAACAGTTCGTGGTGGTATGACAAGTCATGCAGCAGTTGTTGCACGTGGTATGGGTACTTGTTGTGTATCTGGATGTGGTGATATCGCTATGGATGAAGAAAATAAGAAATTCACTTTAGCTGGTAAAACATATCATGAAGGTGATTTCATTTCAATAGATGGTACTACAGGAAATATTTATGATGGTATTATTAAAACTGTAGATGCTAAAATTGTCGGTGAATTTGAAAGAGTAATGAAATGGGCTGATAAATTCAGAAGACTTAAAGTTAGAACTAATGCAGATACTCCAACTGATGCAAAAAAAGCACATGAATTAGGAGCAGAAGGAATAGGACTTTGTCGTACAGAACACATGTTCTTTGAAGCAGATAGAATTGCTGCATTTAGAGAAATGATTTGTGCTGATACAGTAGAAGAAAGAGAAACAGCATTAGATAAAATATTACCATATCAACAAGGTGATTTTGAAGCATTATATGAAGCATTAGAAGGTGATTCAGTAGTTATTAGATATTTAGATCCACCTCTACATGAGTTTGTTCCAACAGAAGAAGCAGATATTGAAAAATTAGCAAAAGCTCAAGGTAAGAGTGTTGAAAGAATTAAAGAGATAATTGCTTCACTTCATGAATTTAATCCTATGATGGGACATCGTGGATGTAGACTTGCAGTAACTTATCCAGAAATTGCAAAAATGCAAACTAAAGCAGTTATTCGTGCTGCAATAAACACAAAGAAAAAACACAGCGATTGGAATGTTGTTCCTGAAATAATGATTCCATTAGTAGGAGAAGTTAAAGAACTTAAATACGTTAAAGATGTAGTTGTTAAAACTGCAGATGAGGAAATTAAAAATGCTGGTATCGAGTTAGAATACAAAGTTGGTACAATGATTGAAATACCAAGAGCTGCTTTAACAGCAGATGAAATCGCTAAGGAAGCTGAATTCTTCTCATTTGGTACTAACGATTTAACTCAAATGACATTTGGTTTCTCAAGAGATGATGCCGGAAAATTCTTACCTTCATATTATGAAAATAAAATTTATGAAGAAGATCCATTTAAAACACTTGATCAAAAAGGTGTTGGTAAATTAATTGAAACAGCTGTTAAATTAGGAAAATCAACTAGAAGTGATATACATTTAGGTGTATGTGGAGAAACAGGAGGAGACCCTAAATCTATAGAATTCTATCATAATGTAGGACTTGATTATGTATCATGTTCACCATTTAGAGTTCCAGTAGCAAGACTTGCTGCTGCACAAGCTGCAATTAATGAAAGAAATAATATATAAATGTTAAACTCTATCAATTGGATAGAGTTTTTTATAAAAAAAGATAAATATACGGTAAAATAACTTTATTGTTTCAATATATAATGCTATTGTTAAAAGAATAAATTCATGATCATATCAAAGTTATTATGTTTACAATATATAATTTTAATTTAGATAAAAAAACAAGGATAAATGACATATAGAATAACATCCTTGTTTTTATATTATTAAATAAAATTATTATTAAAATATATTATATTACTATAGCAATTAAATTATTTGAACCCTTATTAACTATCTTAGTAGCCGTTGTAGATAACTTATATCTAGTAGATTCAGGCATCATAGATAGTTTTGCTTGAATACCTTCTTTTACAATTTCATCTAAACTTCTACCAAATATTTCACTTTTCCAAATATTTGAAGGTTCAGTTTCATAATCTTTCATAATATAATCTATAAGTTCCTTACTTTGAAGTTCAGTTCCTATAATAGGTTCAAAAGAACTTTCAACATCAACTTTAAGCAAATGAATGCTACTAGCAACTGCCTTTAATTTAACACCATAACGACTACCTTGTTTTATTATTTCAGGTGTTTCTAATTTCATATCTTTTAAAGTAGGGTAAACAATACCATATCCTGTATTCTTAGCCATTTTAATAGCATTTTTAATACTTTCTGTTTCCTCTCTATTATTTGAATAATCAGAGAATATCTTTAAAAGACCAGCTTTAGATAACTCAACATCTCCCATAATATTTTTTAATGTTTCATTATATAATTCATCACTACTATTTAAATTAAGAGTAACAATACCATTTCCAGTATCTAAAGAACTAATATAAGCTTCCTTAATATAAGGACTATCCTTAAAATATTCTATCATAGTATCTACATCTTTTACTTTTTCTATATTAGTAATACATTCTTTAATTTTATTAATATAATGTTTCTTAATCTCATTATCTTTATTTAAAACATGTATCCACTCTGGTATATTTATAGAAACATCATTAATTGGGAATTCATATAATGCATTTCTTAAAATATTTGTCATATCAACATCGTTCATATTTTCTATATCCATATTTATTACTGGTACATCATAATTAGTTGATATTTCATTTTTAATATTTATTGTCGCATCACTATTTGGATGAGTACTATTAAGTATTACAATAAATGGTTTATTTATTGATTTTAACTCAGTAATAACTTTCTCTTCAGCTTCTATATAATCATTTCTACCTAATGTTCCAATTGAACCATCAGTAGTTATTACTATTCCTATAGTCGAATGGTCTTTTATAACTTTTTCAGTTCCAATTTCTGCAGCTTCTACAAAAGGAATTTCCTCTTCATACCATGGTGTTTTTACAAGTCTCGGATTACCAAGTTCATCTTGAAAACCACTTGCTGCATTACTAACATATCCAACGCAATCAATCAACTTTATGTTAGTTTCAAAATCATCTATTTTTATTGTAGCTCCGTTTGATGGGACGAATTTTGGCTCAGTAGTCATAATTGCTTTACCAGTACTACTTTGTGGTAATTCATCTAAACACATCTTTTTATCATTTTCATCTTTTATATTTGGAATAACCAAATTTTCAATTACTTTTTTAATAAATGTACTTTTACCAGTTCTAACAGCACCAACAACTCCTAAATAAATACACCCATTACCTCTAATTGAAATATTTTCTATTATCTCTTTCTTTTCCATAAGTTCACTAACCTTTCAATGAATAATATGTAATAAATAATATTTTATTCAAAAAAAATAATATCTGACATTAGATATTACATTTTATTACTTTTTCTTAAAAAGTTTTTTCTTATTCTTTTCTTCTTTTTTAGCTTCCTTAATGTATTCTTCCACATTATCTCTAATTAATATTTTAACAAAATTATAAAACTTTTCTTGATAATATTCTACATCTAAATTTAAAACACCTTTATAAATATTCATAACATGATATAGATCAATACTAAGCCCAGTACCTCTAACAATATCTTCACTGTATAGAAATATTGAATCCAATTTAACACAACATAGCTTATCATAAGTATAAATTGAATTAGGCATATAATAAAAATTATTAGACATCTTTTTCTTAAAAGTACCTCTAGTTGCATTAGTAATAGGTGCAGTACAATAATATAATTTACCATTATCATTTACATATGAAAATAATACAACAGATAATCTATTTGGTTTATTATCTTTAAAATTAGTTTTATTAACCATTGTTTTCTTTTGTAAAACAACATCTCCTGGTTTTAACATATTACCCCTCCTGTGATTTAGTATTATATATTATTTTTTTTATAAATGCAATATATTTCGACAAATATTTTATACATTATATTTTATTATATATATGGTGATTAAATTGAAAAAAATTTATAAAATATTTTTAGTATTTATATTTGGTATAGGTTTAGGTTATTATTTATGTACTATTAACCCAAAAAAAATATTTGATACAACATATAAAGCATTTCAAGTAGGTGTATATACAAATTTAGAAGCAGCAAATATTTATAAAACAAAATATAATAATGCTATTGTTATAAAAGATAATGAATTATATAGAGTTTATGTAGCTATATTAAGAAATAATAATAATATAGAAAATATGTCTAACTATTTAAATAAAAATAATATTGATTATTACATAAGAGAAATAAATATTGATAATAAAGATTTAAAAAACAGTATAGATGAATATGAAAAAATAATGAATAATGATTCAGAAATAGTATTCTTAGAAATAAATAAAATGATTATTAAAAGATATGAGGAAAGTATATGAAATTAAAAGAATTACCAATCAATGAATTACCAAGAGAAAGACTTATTAAAGTAGGAGAACAAAATTTAACAAATGAAGAGTTATTATCTATTATTATTAGAACTGGTACTAAATCAATATCAGTAAAAGAGGTATCAAATAATATATTAAGTAAAGTAAACTCTATAAATGATTTAAATAATATTACTTTAGAAGAATTATCTAATATTAAAGGAGTAGGTTTAGTTAAAGCAATTACTATAAAAGCTAGTATAGAATTTGGTAAAAGAGTTAGTAATATTGAAATAAATAATATGATGAAATTAAATAATAGTGATATAGTTCATGAAGCATTTAAAAGTATATTTATTGGTTTAAATCAAGAAAAATTATTAGCAATATACTTAGATAATAAAAAAAGATTAATAAATTATAAAATAATCACTATAGGTACTAAAGATCAAACTATGATTCATCCAAGAGATGTTATATATAATGCAATTAAATGTAATGCAAGTGCAATAATACTTATTCATAATCATCCATCAGGTATAATAACACCTAGTAAAGCAGATATAGAAATGACTAACATGCTTATTAATTCATGTAATATTGTTGGTATACCACTTATAGATCATTTAATAACAAATACTAAAAACTATTATAGTTTTTTTAAGGAGAATAATTTATGAAAAAATTAGGTATATATATAATTATATTTATTTTAGTAATATTATTTAGAGATAATATATGTTTCTTTTACGGAAATGTTCTTGGAGTATTTAAATTAGATAATAATTATTATGATGGAATAATAACTTTAAAAGATGAAAAAATAAACTATTTAGAAAATGAAATAAATAGTATTAATGATTTTAGTAAGAATTTAGATAAAATATACTATTCATATAAAGTATCAAAAATAATATACAAAGAATCATATAATATGGGAAAATATAAAATACAATATGGTAAAGAAAATAATATTACACTGGGTATGGGCATTACAAATGAATTTGGTCTCATAGGAAAAATTACTAAAGTAGATGATAAAACAAGTGAATTAACAACCATAAAAGATTTAAAAGATTTAAGTGTTGTTGTAGGCAGTAGTTATGGTAAATTAAATTATGACTATGAAACTAATACATTTAGTATATCTGATATTAGTAATTATGATAAAGTTTATGTAAATGATTTAGTATATACAAGTGGATATGGAACAATAAGAGAAAAATTATTAATAGGAAAAGTTATTAAAGTAGACAATACTGATATATCAAAAAAAATTATAGTTAGCAGTGTAGTTGATTTTAATAATTTAAATTATGTACTGATAGTAGGTGATTTCAATTGATTATATTAGATTTCTTAATTAATAATTATTTAAATATATTATCATCTCTTATAATATTAAATATATTTTATTTAACAAAGAATAAATATTGTTTAATATTAATAATAGATACTTTAATAAACAATATACCTTATATTTCAATAATAATATTATTATTATATTTTCTAAATAAACTAATATTTAACAAAATAATAAATAATAATATTAACAAATTTATATTTAGTATAATATATTATTTTATTTTTATAAGTATATTATTTTTAATTAATAGATATAATTTTAGTTTTAAATATTATTTATATACTAATATATTTTCTTTTATATTTAATTTATTAATTTACTATATTTATATATTTTATAAAGAATAGTTGTTAATAATAAATTTAAAAGTAAAATTCTATAAAATAAACTATCAACTTCTTTTTAATTGTTATATTTATCTAAAACCATTTATTAAAAATGCAAAAAAAAGTGTTGAAAAATAGTTATAAATTTGATAGTATTTAATTAAGGTAGAAATACCAAATGTAAAACTTTCTATTCATAAAAAAGATGTAATTAAAGACTTTATGCTTCTCTCCCGACCTCGAAATTTTGTTCGGGGGGGGGGGTATAAACAAGAAGTAGAAATAAAGTCTTTTTTGTGTGAAAAAAAGACTATTTATCATGATTAAGAAGGGTAGTGAATATATTATGAAGAATAAAAAAGGTTTTACTATGATAGAAATAATAGTATGTATTTCTATAATGATTGTTATTGGAGTTGGTAGTTTTATTGGTATAAGATTAGTAGATAAGCATATTAAAACAACTAAATTACAGCAAATGTCTGATAAAATATTACAAGCTGCTAATGTATATCTAGAAACTGATAAAGAGGCAAATAAGGAATTATATACTAATAAAAATGGTGTTATTATACCAGTAAGGAAGTTAGTAAATGAAGGCTTAATTGATGTAGGTAATATAAATTTAAATGATAAAACAGACTATGTAATAGCATTGTTAGGTAGTGAAGATTCTAACTCTAAATGTACTGGAGTTTATACAGCAACTGAGTGGGACTTAGGAAGTGGAAAGACAATATACATATGTACTGACAGTAAAGGAAACAGTAATTTAGCTACCATAGATCCTACAAAATATGATAATATAACATACGTCAGTAATAAACCATATTATTTCAAAGGAATTGCTCCACAAAATTGGATCAATGTATCAAGAGTTTTGGAATATTATAGTGCCAGGCTCAAAAAATGGAATTCATATAATTACTTAGGAAGAATAGTTGCAATCGATTCTGATAACAGCATCATAATCGTTATTGATGAATCACCTTATGATATGCTTAATCGTAACAAGTTTTATTATAAAGCTAATAATGAACTTTTAACTTCTATAGTTGACATTGATTATTATGCTACTATTGATACAAGTTATATTAATGAATTTAATATAAATGATAGAAGTACATTACGTCATTATAGTTGGTTCTTTATAGATAGAACCAGTGATGATTTTAAATATTGCTTTGGTTTCAATCGTGATTGTGAAACTGGTAAAAAAATAACATTTAAACTTCCCAATACTTGCAAAATTGATGGAGGTACTGGTGCAAATTGGAATCCTTATACTGTAAAATGTTAATATAATGATACATTTATTTTAAATTAATAATATTATCATTTTAAAATAATAAGCATATACTTTATTGGGGGTATGTATGAACTTAAATGATGAATTTTTTGGTAAAGTAAAAAATAAAACTAACGTAGATAAAGAAACTTTAGTTGATCTTGCTAAAAGGCTAAATGAGAATAATATGAAAGATGAAACTGTACTTAGAAGTATAATAAGAGATTTATCTAAAATAACAGGTAAAAGTGTTAGTTTAGATAAAGAGCAAAAAATAATTGATACTATAAAAAAAGATAAAGTTCCAAAAAATATTGATAAATTTTTTTAAATCAAAATCAAGAAGTTATTATACTTCTTTTTACATTTTATTTACTTTATATTTACAGACTAAAATTATATTTTTGGTCTTTTTTTAATACAAAATTTTGTTAT
>CAKONF010000014.1 GCA_934097015.1 uncultured Bacilli bacterium
AAAAAATATGCGTAAGTTAATCCTACAAGAATTAAAAGTACTAAAAATATTCCTGTTGTACTTACTATTATTTTTTGTTTACGATTCATTCTTTTCACACTCCTTTTTTTGCACGAAAAAACATATTTCTTTATACCCCCCCCCCCAACGATTTTTGGGGTTGGGGAAGAAGTATGTTTCTTGTTTTTTCATGAATCGTAAAATTTATTTTTAGGTATTTCTACCTTAAATATAATATATCAAAACTAGTACTTTTTGTAAAGAATTTTTTTGATGTTTGTAGTAAAATTTTTTTCTTGTTTTTTTATTTCTTCTTTTAAAGAATATATTCTTGCTAATACTATTACATTTGGTACACTAAAGAATGTTGATAATAAGTCTATTGTTTTATTATTTAATTCATTATTTATTTTTATAAAATAAATTAATTTTTCTAAAAATGAATTTTTTGGTAATAATAAACACATAGCAAAATAATTTACTTCAAATTCATTTTTATCTTTAACAGTCTCTATTTTTTCTTTGCCTATTAATTTATTATAAAAATCTATTAAATTAATATCATTATCTTTATTAGCATAAATCATACAGTTTTCCTCCTAGGTGTTATATTATAACATATTTAACATCATAATTACACTTAATAAATTATTTAATAAATGTAATCCCATGCTTATAAAAATATTATCTGTTTTATAATATACGTAAGAAAAATAAATACCCATTACTACGTAGCTAATTGATTGTATTATACCTAATATTAAAGTTATTCCATCACTTAATGGAAATATATGTAATAATCCAAATAAAGTACCACTAATAATTATATATAAGTATTTATTAGTTATAACTTTTTTAAAACTTAATCTAAATAGTATTTCTTCATAGTATGGTCCTAAAAATGAAACTGATATAAACATTAGTATTGGACTAGCTTTAATATATTCTTGTATTAAATTTTGATTATTACTAATTATATTTGTTGTATCATATTTAAATATTGTAAGTATAATAACACTTAAGAAACTAACACTATATTTTAATATAGTAAATATTATAAAATATTTTATTATTAAACTAATATTCTTTGATAAATTATTTTTTAATTTTTTATAATCTTTTTTTATTGTATTAATATATAATATAGTTGTAAATAAAACTAATACTAAGGATAAAATAAATTGTAATATTACATTTTCTTTATTACTTAAACTATTTATATTTAATAATTTTAATATTAAACTACTAATATCATTTAAAGAAAAAAAGAATACTAAACATATTAATAATTTTAAAATATTATAAATTCTATTCTTTTCCATGTTTACCACCCTATATACTTTAATATTATTATATTACTAACTAAGTATAATCCATATAATACTATACTAAACCATATACTATTACTTTTTCTATATAATAAACTTAGTATTATAAATAATATAAAAGTACTTAATGAATTTATTATTACATAAGTTAATGTACCAGATAAAGTAAGTGCATGACATATACTAGCAAGTAATCCTGATAATAGTATAAATGTATCATTTCTTCTACATATTTTATCAACGCTTAGCAATATTATGGAACAATATATAAATGGCGTTATTATATAATCTTTTATTATTTTTATTACTAAATATATATCTAATTTTTTATCAAATATATTATAAAAATTATTTTCTATTATTTTTACATTAAATATATCTCCTAAGTAATTTACTACGTAATTAAATAAATACATTACTAATACTAAACATATTAACGATACTAACATTATTAATACATTTTTAAATATATTGCTATCTTTTCTACTATGTTTAAAATCTTTTTTATATAATAAATATATTATAAAACACATTACTAATTTAATAACTATATCTATAATCATTCTAACTGTATTACTGTAATTATAAATATTTATGTTTAATAAACTTAGTAATTTATAAGTATATGGTTCAAAATATACTAATAATAATATACTTAATATAATTCCTATTATTCCAGACAATTTTTTATTCATTACTATCACCCTGTACTTTAATAATATAATACATAGTAATATTTTTCAAGATTATTTTTTTATTATATATATTTTATTATTTTTATAAAATGAATAAAATACATCATTTAATAATATTTTTTTATTATGTAAATTATTTATTAACCAAGATTCACTTTTATTGATATATTTTAGTGTTTCATATTGTATTTCTGTATCTATAATAAGAGGCATAGGAAAATCACTTTTTGTTTTTAATATATTATATTTGAATATACTTAGTTTACCATTTTGTTCTAATATAGCATATTCTACATCACTAATAGATTTTATACTTTTTTGTCTTAATTCTAGCAATATATCATCTAAACTATATCTATTTTTTATTAATTCTTTATAATTTATTTTTCCATTGCTAATAATTATACTAGGCTTTCCACCCATAACATTATTAAATTTTTTAGATTTTAATGATATTTTCGCAAGTATTATTTCTAATAATACTAATGCACTTATTGGGACTATAGCAAGTATCATGGAATCGTTTATATTCTCTATACTTATTGCAATTAATTCAGCCATTAAAATAGATACTATTAAGTCTATTACTTCTAATTGACTTATCTCTCTTTTTCCCATTATTCTGTATGCAAATACTACGAAAAAATAAAAAAATATTGTTCTAAATAATGCATTTAATATATCCATATTATCACCAATATTATTATGGTAAATATTATAGTTTTTTAAACAAAAAAAGGCACAAAGCCTTTTTAATAAGAAGTGAGTAGTTTGCAAATTTCACGAGTTGTTAGTACTTTTCCTTCAGAAACAACATTATTGTTAATTATCAAAGCAGGAGTATTTTTTATATTATATTTTTTTAAATAATTAACATCATTTATTTCTTTAACATCTATATTAATATCACTATTTATTTTTTTTATATTTTTAATTAATTTAATTCCATTATGTGTTTTACTTCCGACTACTTTTATTTCTATACCTATTTCCTCCTTCCATGATTACATGATACTATAGTAAAATGAATAAGTTGTGAAATAATTATGAAGTTTTTGTGAAATTAATTTATTAAAAAACATGAGTTTAATCTCATGAATTTTATTTAAATAAATTTTTAATTTTATCTATAAAACTAGTTTTAGTTTCTTTATTAGTATTAGTTTTTTCTTCTACTTTCTTTTCTTTACTATCTATTACTAATACAAATTTAGTTTCATCAGCATTATTTTTATTAGTTAATTGATATTCATTACCTAAACTAACTAATTTTTTAGCTCTAGCACTTGTAGGTTTAACTTTATTATCTATTATATCACTTAATACTTTTATACCTTCATCATTGTATTTAGTAATCCCAGTAGATAATTCGTTGATACCATTATCTAACATATCTACACCATTATATAAAGTCCCAAGTGATTCACTAATACTTTTTACAGATTCATTTTTAACTGCATTTGCAACTTCATTAGATAATGTTGGTGCAATACTACTTGCTACACTCTCAGCAGTACTTTTTGCAACATCTGCTGATACGCTTTTAGAAACATTTTCTGCAACATAATTAGATGTATCACTTAATGCATTTTTAATACTAGTTTCTACAGCAGTTTTTAATGCTATAAATGTTGTATCACTATTTATAGTTGTACAGGCAATTAATTCGTCTGATGTATACAAAGAGTAATTATCACCCTTAGTGTTAATAGCATTTTGACATACTAAGTATGAATTATATTCACCAGTTGCTTGTAAGTATGTACCTAATATATTTAATCCAGCATTATTACCAATGACATTTACTTTAGCATCATTTGGATCCATGTTATTCTTAACTTCTTCCCAAGCTTCATTACTTATAGAACTTAAATAATCACTTGTAAAAGTACTACTAACATTACTTACTGTTTTATTTTTTATTGAATTAACATCTTCTTCGCTTAAAGCATTTCCACTACTCTTCTTAAGTTTATCAATAGAACTAGATAAACTGTTCTTTAAAGTATTTGAACCACTTTTTATTTTCTTAGATGATTCATCTATCAAATTCATATTATCTTGTAAAGCTTTAGTTTTGTCATATAAACTATCTAAGTCATTTAAACTACTAATATCACTACTACTAATTAATTTAGGAGTTGCAACATTATATATAGAAGGTAATTTAAAATTAGTTGTGTCAAATGTAATAGTAATATTATTCATATTTTTTAAACTACTAACATTTAAACTTTCATATAATCCTGGAGCACTTAATCCTACCACTATATTCTTAGTACCAGTAGAAATTACTTTACCATTATTAATATTTATATTAGTATTTTCTTTTCCATCAAGTATCATACCTGTTGTTATTAAAAATGGTATATACACAGTTTCATTTTTACCATTTATACTAACGTTATGACTATCTTTATTTTTATAATCTATTGATATAGTTACCTTACCTTTTTTACCTAATATATCATCTAATTCTTTTACTTTACCATCTAATTTATAAGTAATACTTAATTCAATAGGTAAATCTTTATCATATTTACCTTGATAAAATATATCGTTTTTATTAGAATTCCATACAATCTTATTATTATCTATCTTATATGTTTCATCACCATTTATATTTAAAATATCTTTTAATTCTGAATAATCATTTATATTTTCTAACTTTTCATCATTTATTAAATGTTCATTAACAAAAGTTGTTTTTAATTTACCATTATATTCTAATTTACTATATACTGTTTCATTTTTACTTAAAGCATGTACTGGAGTTGCAAATAAAGATAATATTAGAAATGAACTAACAATAGTATTTTTAATCTTTTTATTCATATTAACTTTCCTTTCTTTTATAACAAATTTATCAAATATTAATAGTATAGATGGTAATACAGTTATTACTACTATCATACTTATTATGGCACCCCTTGAAATTAATGTACAAAGAGAACCAACCATTTCAAGTTTAGAATAAATTCCTACACCAAATGTTGCTGCAAAGAAACATAATCCACTAACAAATATTGAGTGTCCATTATAATCAAGTGTTAATTTCATAGCCTCTTTCTTATCATATTTCTTTCTATTTTCTATATATGTTGTAGTAAGAAGTATTGCATAATCTATTGTAGCCCCTAACTGTATAGTACCTAGTACTATTGGTGCTACGAATGGAAGTACTGTTCCACTAAAGTATGATATAGACATATTAGTGAAAATAGCAAACTCTATTGCAAGTATTAAAAGTATTGGTAAAGATAAACTATGAAGTACAATAATTAATATAATAAATATACAAACTATAGAAGAATAATTAACATTTTTAAAGTCAGTATCACTTATATTAATTAAGTCTTTCATTAAAGGACCTTCACCTGCTACAATAGCAGTATCATCATATTTTTTAACAATATCATTAACTTTAACTATTTGATTATTCAATTCATCACTAGCAACTTCATAAATTGAATTTAAAAGTATTGCTTGATATTTATCATTTTTAAATATATTTAATGTATCTTCATCTAACATATTATCTGATAAACCAGCATTCTTTAATTCTTCATAAGATAGTACAAAATCTATACCATCTACATCTTTTAAAGCATTTATCATATTATTTACATTATTGCTTTTTAAATTACTGTTAACTAATATTATTTCTGGACTAACTATATTATAATTATCTCTTAAATAATTATTGGTACTAATACTTTCTAATGTTTCTGGCAATGATTTATCTATTTTATAATATACACTAACTTTGTTATTAGCTAAATACATAGGAACCAATAATATTAAGAATATTATAAATATTAATTTATTATGTTTTATAACAAAATTGTTTAATGGACTGAAATTAATTTTGAAACTCTTATGTTTAGTTTTTTCTATATATTTATCAAATGTAAGAAGTAATGCTGGGAATAATGTAATAACACTTATAACACCTAGTAAAACTCCTTTTGCCATTACTACACCTAAATCTCGTCCTAAAGTTAATTTCATAGTACAAAGTACTAAGAATCCAGCAATTGTTGTTAAACTACTACCCATAACTGATTTAAATGTTTCAACTATTGCTTCACTCATAGCCTCATTTCTATTCTCATATTTTTTCTTTTTATCTTCATAAGAATGATATAAGAATATAGAAAAATCTGTAGTAACTCCTAGCTGTAAAACAGCAACTAAAGCTTTAGTAATATATGATATTTCTCCTAAAAATATATTACTACCTAAATTAAATAATATAGCACAACCAATATTACCTAGTAATAATACTGGAACTAAGTATGAATCAAGTGATAACTCCAACACTAATATACATAGTACTACAGCAATAACAATATATATCATTATTTCACTTTCACTTAAATTCATAGTATCAAGTACCATACTACTCATACCACCAAGTTTCATATTTTTAGATATCTTTCTTATTTCTCTAACAGCATCTATTGTAGAATTAGCACTAGTACCATCTTTAAAAGTAATAAGTAAAATATCTGTATTATCTTTATGTAAATGACTAGTGACTTCACTTGGTAAGAAATCTACTGGTACATTAGTACCAACAACATCATATAAAGATATAACGTTATTTACGCCATCTACATCTTTTATTTTATCCTCTAATTTAATAATATCTTTATTAGATAAATTACTAACTACTACTGTACTATAAGAACCCATATCAAAATCATCAGTTAAAATATTTTGTCCTTTAATAGTCTCAATATCACTAGGTAAATAAACTAATATATCATAATTTACTTTAGTTAATTTCATACCAATAAAAGATAATACTAATAATATTAGAGAAATAATTAATATTAATATTTTCTTTTCACAAATCTTATTTGCAAACTTTTTCATATTTTTTCTCCCTTCAAAAAGTATTTTATTAAAACATATAAAAAAATAACACACAATATATTAATAATAAGTATGTTATCCAACAAAATATAAAATATGTATTAATATTTATCCAACAAAATATACTTTATCTTTACTTTTGTAAAATATATCATATAATATTGTTGTGGTTATTATGAAAGAGAAAAAAGATTTAAGAATTATAAAAACTAAAATGGCATTATATAATGCATTAACTAATTTAATGAAAGATAAAACATTTGAAGAAATAAGAGTAAGTGATATATGTAATGAAGCATTAATTAATAGGTCGACATTTTATGCTCATTATGATGATAAGTATGAATTACTTGTAGATTTTTTAAAGAATGTTGAAAATGAATTAACTAGTGAATTATCTAAAAACAATAATATAGTTAATACTAAAGAATATTATATAGAACTTATTAGATTATTTTTAAATCATATTGAAGAAAAGAAAGATATATATAATTCAATTATGATTAATAATAGAAATAGTATTATGATGGATATTTTACTTAATGTAGTTAATAATGATTTATTAAATAAAGCAAACGATAATAATAATAGTGTTATTCCAAGTGATATAGCTGCTAAATTTTATTTAGGTGGTGTTATTAATTTAGGAATAGACTATATTAGTAATAATAAATATTCTAAAGAAGATTTAATTAAATATTATAGTATTTTAATACCAGATAATATAGGAAAAGAGTAATTATCAGTTACTCTTTATTTTTTTTCATTAACATATAATTTATATCCAATTAAAATCTATATTAGAATTAGTACTATCACCATTATCTAAAATAGTTATATATGAATCACCAGTTAATTTTATACTAGATGTTTTATCAAATTATAACAAATAATATTACGATTTGTCATTAATAATGATAAACCATTTACCAATATTAGTATTCATATAATTATTTATTTCATTATAAGACATTATTTTCTTGTCTTTATCTAAAGGATCATGCACTATAAATCCATTATCTACATATTCACTCAAAAGTATAGAATGGTATATATTATCTATTTTACCCGCCAACATTATTAAATTATTCTCACTCAATTTTTCTTTCAATAATTTGATATTTACATTAACTCCCTTATAAACTTTAGCACCATACTTAATAGCATTATCTAAAAATACATTATATTCATTTAATAATAACTCAAACGTTTCATCATTAAAAACATTACTATTTTTAAATAAATTATTTTCAGAATGATATATACTAACATCTAAATTATTTTTTGATAAATGATATAAAATTGCACTAAATGGAACTCCATCAATATATTTTGATTTATATATTCTATATAATCTTCTTTCATCATACCAATTAATTTTATCAATGACATTATAACAACTTAATACCATTAACATACAACATATAGCACAAGTATTTCCTCTTTGTTTATAATGTTTTATATTTTTTTTCATAATTACCTCAATATATTTTATTTTGAATTAATTATAACACTTCCCAATATCCTGTTTTATCTGAGCCTACTCTAACAATAATATCATTTTCAATCAATATTTTAAAATTTCTTTTTATAGTTCTAACGTTAACATTCAAATTTTTTGCTATTATACTTTGTGTAATATATTTATCATTTATAATTAATTCGATAATTTTATTTTGAATATCATTCATAACAAATTTATTATTTTTGATTATCTTATCCAAAGAAGTATTTATTGTTTTTAGCATAAATTTTATAAATTCATTAGCATTTGAATTAATATGACACTGTTCTATAGAAGAATAATATTTTTCTTGATTTAAGTATATTTCCTCTTCTATTGGAACAAACTCAAAATTTTTATCATAATTAAACAACATTAAACTCATCCAAAATCTTGCCATTCTTCCATTTCCATCTGTAAATGGATGTATTACTACAAAATAATAATGAAAAATCGTAGATAATAATATTAGATTTAAGTTACTATTATTAATATAATGGAATAAACTTTTCATAAGATTAGGTACTAATATAGAGTTTGGGGCTACATAAACAATCGTATCTTCTTTTTTAATAGCCTCACCATGATTTCTATATTCACCATTATCATCATCAAAATACTTCATCATAATTTGATGTGCTTTTAAAAAATCTTTTTCATCTTTATAATTTAATGTATTAATAAGATTATAAACTTCAATTGCATTTTTTACTTCTTGTACTTCATCTCTTTTACCAAGAACATTTTTATTTTCAGAAATATTTTCTACATCAAAAAGTGATAATGAATTAGCTTCAATCGAAAGAGAAGAATGAATCGACCTTACTTTGGACTTTGTAACCATATATTTTCTTTTTTGCTTATCAGTGATTTCAATATTGCTTAATTTTAAATCAATTTTTTTAAGCATATCATTTATTTCATCACTAATATAAAATATTGGTTCTACTTTATCAAATAATTTCATTTTATTCCACTCCCATCTAATTTAAATTATATCAAATGTCACTGTAAATGTCACTGTATTTTATTGAGTATTTTAAACAAAAAATCTGATTTAAAGTTTCAGATTCTTTATATTTTAGTACTATATTACATCAATATATTTTATTTTCTAAACACAACCTTAAATGTAGTAATATGATTATCAGACTCTACACTAATTTCACCATTATGATTTAATACAATATTCTTTGCAATAGCAAGTCCTAAACCATATCTATTATTATTTCTATTTCTAGATTTATCTACTCTATAAAATCTTTCAAATATTTTATCTCTATCTTCAATACTAATATTATTTTCTTTATTCTTAACTGATAAAATTATATTATTACCATTACTTTTTAAACTAATATTTATAGTACTATTCTTATATGAATGTTTTATAGCATTATCTATTAATATACTTAGTAATTCTTTTATACTAACTTTATCTAATAACATACTTATATCATTTTCTATATCATACTTTATTTTTTACAACAATTAAATATTATTTCTAAATTTCACATATTTTTTATGGGCATTTATATAAATTTTCTTTATATATGTTATTATTTAAATTAAAATCACATTCTCCAATTAAGACACAACCCATTTTTTTATAAAAATTATTAGATTGATTTTCTTTTAAACAACATACAATATTATTTTTATAAGTTTCTTTTAATAAATTATTTGCAGCTACAAATAATTTATTACCTATTCCTTTTTTTAATTCTTCATCTTTAACATAAAGAGCTATAATTTCTCCGTAATTTTCATAATTTTCTTTTCTTGATTTTCCTATTTTACAAAAACCAACTACTTCATTATGTAACTCTGCAATTAAATAATTATTATCATTTTTAATATTTTTTTCTATATTTAATATTATATTTTTGAAACTTTCTTCACTACTTAAACTATCTAAAAAATATTTAGGAAAAATATCTTTGTATGTTTGTTGCCAACTACTAACATTTATTTTTGCAATAGTTTCAGCATCTGAAATATATGATTTTCTTATATTTATCTCCATTTTGTTACCTCAATTACAATTTCCATTATTTAATTTTTATTATTTTATTATCATAATCCACTGTTGCTGTTGTGTTGTACTGTAAAAAGCAACGTGGAACAGCATGACCAAAATTTATATTATACATTATTGGTAAATTGCTATCTTTAAAAAAATCTTTATAAACTTTTTTATATTCATCATAAAATATTTCATCCATTGGTTTTCCAATTAATAATCCTTTAACAGAATCAAGTATTCCTCTTTTTTTTAAATTAAATATATTCATACATACCTACTAATAATATTTGAAGAAAAAAACGCTAATCAGTCAGTAATCCCGAGGAATTAAAACCAATTAACGTTTTTAGAGCGTAGTAAACCACAAACAACAAAGTTACAGAAATAAGTAAATTTTTTAACTTTTAACGCATCTATGCTATTCATTACTATCACTTCATTTCTTTTAAAATATTAAAACTAATTTATCATTTCATCGTTTCAAAGTCAATACTTTTTTACCATTTTTTTTCAAATATGTCTAAAAGTATTATTTTGTGTCTATTTATCCATTAAACCAATTTGGAGATGAAATACACAATAAATCTTTATCAGTTGTCTTATTTTTTAATTATTTACAAAATCCTCTGGATGAATTCTTTTTACTAAAATTAATCTACAGAATTCCTACATTTTATTTTACTATTTACACAATTTCAAGAAGAATTATTTTTTCCAACATGTTTAAGCCTACAAAAGTATTGATAAATTGACTTATTTCATATCCAACATAAATATAATTTTTTTTTACATTTATATAATTTGAAATAGTATTTACCGAAAGATCTTCTAATGAATAAACTAAATTATAATTAAAATCCCCATTTGCATTTTCTTAACGGTTTGTTATTTTGCCATATTGATGACATAAAATCATCACTCATTTCTACAAACGACAACACACATAGCTGGATTAAATTCAGGTATTTTTTCTGAAATCCATTTTCTTTTTACAATTAAATCATTGTCTAGTAGCTCCTGTTCAAATGTATTCCAATTAACGATATTACAAGATGTAGTAGCGATACTAATTTTTTTATCATTATTGACTACAACTCTTTCGGCATCATCAAATGATTTAGTTACATCTGATTTATATTCTTTTATACCATCACCCATTGATACTATTAAAGCAATACCATTTTTATTTAAATGACTATATATAAAATTATAAAATTTATTTCTATGTTCCTTATTAACAAACATATGAATAACCGCTATAGAGTAAATAAAATCAAATTTATTATTTAAAGTGTCATTAATAATATCAAATTGTTTAAATTTATCATTATAATTATAATTAGACAACTCCTTACACTTTTCTATAACTGTATTTGAATAATCAATAGCAAGAACATCATAATTTTTATCAAGAAGAAATATAGCATCCCTACCTTCACCACAACCAAGTTCTAGTATTTTTGCATTTGATGATATTTTTTCTTTTAGTATTGTTTCAATAACATCTGGTGTTGGTTCTTTTGAAGACCAAAGATAATTATGCTTATATACCTGTTTATATCTTTTTTCGTATGCTTTATAATAGTCATTATTTATATTATTGAAATCATCATTTTTCCAACATTCACTTTCCCTCTTTGTAATGTCTCTTGATTCCAAAAACTTTTCTCTCTTTTCCATTTTTTTCACCAACCAATCATTAAAATAATCTTATAGAAATAGAAAATGAGGACTAAAATAAGACTCTCTTCCACCAAAACAAATTAAATAATCGTGTTATATTTTATCATATTTTTTGCTTTGTAAATAGTTTTTATAAAAAATGTGGTATATTTAAGATTTTTTATTTAAAAATCACATATTATCAATCAATTATTATATTAGCCCTTTTTCATAATAATTAACAAGTATTTTTTCGTTATTTGAATAGTATTCATAATCTGTTTTTAGGTATTTTGTAAATCCCCATTTAAAATATATTTGAATATTTCTTGTCTCACATGGTTCAACACCAAGTGTTAATGACTTAAAGCCTTTATCTTTTAAATCATTTTCCATAAATTTATATAATTTTGAAAAATATCCTTGATTTTCAAATTCTTTATTTGTTCTAAAAGCTGTTAGATATGCTTTACCTTCGCCTATCAATGCTTCTTTATTTTGCGTATCTGTATCATTTTCAGAAATAATTGCTGTTGCTTCAGTAATTATTTCATTATTAAGAATACCCATATAAACAATTCTATTATCAATATTACGTAATGATTCTACTTTAAACTTTTTCCAAACATCTGAATTATCATGTTTTTTTATTTCTATATCCCATTTCTTAGTTAATAATTCTTCTGTTGCAATAATACATTTATAATTACTTTCATTATTTATTTTTTTTACATCTATTAAACCTCTTGTATGAAAACCAATTTTTTCATAAAATCTAATAGCATTTTTGTTATAAGCAAAAACATCAACAAAAATATATTCACATCCTATACTTTTTAAATATTCTTCAATTTTTTGTATAAGTTGCTTACCAACACCCCTGCTTCTAGCATTTTTGGATACTATTAATTCTGAAATCTCACCACTTCTAGGACATTTATAATCTAAATAATCATATTCATCATAAGCTCTAACATACCCCATTATTAAACCGACAGCTTTATTATTTTCTACTGCTAAATAACATTTACCATCATTATTATTAACTTCTTCTAAGTCTAAGCTAGCCATTTTATCTCTATATTCAGAATGTAATTGATCTAAGTTATCCTTATCAATAGTTAATATATATTCTTCTAATTCTACAAGTAAATCTTTAACATCTTCTAAATATTTTTTTTGATATTCTATTATTTGCATAAAATTTTTCATTCCTTTCATTCAAAACTCACATAATCAAAAAAGTTACAAAATTATATTATTTTTAGACTAAATTCTTTTATTTATTATTAAAAACAAATATTTCAGATGCACAACTATTTTTAACAATATAATTACCACTTGTATATTCTTCTATTGTTTTTTTCCAAAATGAATATGCTTGCTTACTATTTTTTATTGGTTCAACTTCCCAATATCCTTTATATTTTTCAAAAATTTCCATTGCAACTTTTTTACCTATATGATTTCTCCTATATTGTGGCATTATTAAGAATTCTGCTATACATTTTCCATTACTATTAAATTTCAAATTTTCATTTATCATTACAAATCCTAAATATGTTTTGCCACTTTTTATAAAATAAGCATCTCTATCTTCATCAGTAAAATAATTGTTAAACCATTTATACTGAAATTTAGCATTTTCATTTAAATTGTTTTCTATATATTGACTACCATCATATAAAGCAAACTGTAATAAGCTATATAATATTTCTTTTTTATCCAATGTTACCTTGTCTAATGTATAATTCATCAAAATCACCTATTTTTAATTTTTTACTTAAATAATTTTTGAGTTATATATCACTGCTATCTATATTCATAAAATAATTTATAAATATTAATCCATGAGATTTAGTCATTTTTCTTGAAGAATTAAATTATATATTTCATCATATAGTTAACATTATCAACTTCTTCTTTCTGCAGTGAAAGTTTATTAATATCAATATCTTCTTCTAAATAATAAATATCTGCAAAAGGAATACATAAAAGTATATCATCAATATATTTTAACTTTTCTTTTTTTATTTCTATTCCTAATTTTTCTTTTAGTTCTCTTGTAATAGCATCTTTTGAAGTTTCATTATATAAAACATGACCACCAGTCGAACTATATAATCCACCTTTTTCTTTCGATGTTTTTTGAATTAGATATTTTCCATCTTTATTTTTTATAAATACAACGGCAATTAAAATATGATCGCCAATATTTAATCTTTCACCTCTAATAATTTTCTTATTTGTTTTATTTTTTTATTATCACATAAATTTAAATATTCGATTTTACTTCCTGATTTTGTATATTCTTCTTTTGTTATTTCATAGCAATAACATTCAGTTTTTTTAGTTTGAATAGTATATTTAATCAATTTTGTTTTATTTAACCTACGAAAACCGAATTTTTCCATAATCTTCCATGAAGCTGGATTTTCTATTGCAGCACACGTTTCTATTTTTTCAATTCCAACTTCGTAAAACATATAGTCAAGCATTAATTTAGCTACTTCTGTTCCGAATCCCATTCCTTGATAGTGTGAATCTAAAAACCAACCAACGTCTCTTATAGAATCATTATTTTTATTACCACTTTCATCATAAGAACTTTGACAGCTTACTTGACCAATACATTCATTCTTTGTTTTTAAAATTATAGACCACTGAAATACATCATTATTTAATGCTTTCTCTAATTTTTTATATTGCCATTTTTTTTCATCTTCCCAATTATTATTAATTTTTCCTACTAAATAATATTTGGACACTTCTTTATTTTTTAAAATATTCCATAAAACTTTTAAATCTTCTTCCTTAGTAGGTCTTAAAATTAATCTTTTTGATTCTAATACCTTTGATCCAATATATTTCATAAACAAAGTACCTTCTTTCTATATAATATTATAGCATGAATTTAACAAAAATAACTTATTAGAAATATCATTTTATTAGCTAATGTCAAATGTCATTGCAAATGTCATTGTATTTTAATGTTATAGTTATTTTATTTTTTCATCTTGTCTAATAACATTATTTATATCAATATTACCTTTAAATAAATAAACAATTAAAATATCTGGGCAATTTTTAAAATATCATTTAGTTTTATCTATCAAAATTGCATCTTTTTTATTTAAGTCAACACCTAATTCTTCTTTAACTTCTCTAATTACACCATTTCAATGCTCCTTCACCACTCAAAATAGAACCACCTGTTGTTTCCCATTTACCACCATTACTTATATTAATAACTCTTTTACTAATTAAAAATTCTTCATTACCATTTTTCTTTTCTGCTAACTAATTTATTCATTTTATTTAAATTTTTATCATAAACTTCCAAATATTCCATATCCATAACATTAATAAAGCTCTTTTATTAAAACTGTATTACTTCCTCTCTCATTTATATATTCATCAACGACTTTATAGTTATTTGCTAACATATTATTTAAAGAATATATATTTTCAGTGCAAACTTTAGTAAAAATGTATTTTTTGTTAAGCGTTTTTACATAATCGCCTAAAATATTCATCATATCTTTTTGATATCCACGACCTATATATAACGGACTAACCATAATAGGTCCTAATGCTCCAACTAATGATTCATCATAATTAATATTGTGTTTAATTAAAGTTTTTTGTTTAATAGGCATATAAAAACAAGAACAAACTAATTTATCTTATCATGATATAACCATATTTTTAAAAATAATTTTAATATCCAACAGCAAAGAATAATTAAAAATATATTACAAGATCTTGGCATTTCAATCCGTTTTAATTTATTACAATTTATCCTAGATAAAAAAACTTAGACATAATCTAAGCATTCTATATATTACCACTAACTATATATTTAAAATTCTTTTTATATAAATCCCATATATTAGCTCTCTCTATACTTTCTTTAACTGTTATATCAAATGTATTAACTTTTTTTCCATCTTTGTATAATTCCAATACTCCAACTTTATCTCCTACATATACCGGCGCTTTAATTTCATTTATCTTTAATTTATGGTCATACTTACCCTCTTCATTAACATCAACTAAATCAACAACATCATTTAAAAGTTTTAATTCAACATAATCTCTTTTTCCATTATTTACTTTTACTTTACCTAATTTTATATCACGTTTAAATATAGTTTTTAATTTATAATTATTATATCCATAATCTAAAAGTTCTATTGTATCTTTACTTCTTATTTCGCTAGTTTCTTCTCCCATAACTACACTTATTAATCTCATATTATTTCTTTTAGCAGTTGCAGTTAAACAATAACCTGCATTATCTGTAAATCCAGTTTTTAATCCATCTAATCCTTTATAATATCTTATAAGTTTAATTGTATGTTAATATTGCTATAGTAAAAATGGTATCACTTCTTGATGAAATGATACCATGATTTTTATACAAAAGCAAACAAAACATATTATTTGCAATTCAAAATTTTGTATATGTATGCTTTATTAACTTTCAATAAATATTTTACTTTCATTGTAAGTATTTATTATACAATGGCCACCAATAGGTATAGTAGCGTTAGGTGTCGTATGTCCAAAATTTACATTTATAATTATAGGTATTTTTTTTAGTTCTTTTTTATTTAATATTTTTTTCCATTTTGTTATATTCATTCCTGTTTGTGTCTGGGCTCTTCCTATTATTATTCCTTTTACTTTATCAAAATCTTTTTGTTGAATTAAAGAAACTAAATTTCTGTCAAATTCATATGGAAATTCTTTGCCAACAAGGGCATCATCTTCAATAAACAGTATTTTATCCTTTAAGTTTGGCATGTATGATGTTCCCTGCAATAAATTAAAACTGCATAAATTTCCACCGATTATTATTCCTTCAGCCTTTCCTTCATTTATTACAATACACCCTTTATTTTTTATAAACTTTCTATTATTCTGATCATCATACCACTTATCACTACTATAAAAATCAGGATCTTTTAGATAATACGATTCATGATTAATTGCTTTTTCGAAATAATCAATTGTTTGTTCTAAACCCTTTTTCATTGCAAAACTATGAAATGTTGGTCCTAAATATGTAATAATACCTGTTTTTGCATATATTGCATTTAGTAATACAGTGATATCGGAATAACCGCATATTATTTTTGGATTCTTTTTAATCAAATTATAATCAATGTAATTCAATAATTGATTACAATTATATCCACCTAAAACAGATAATATAATATCTATATTGTTATTCCTTAAAGCATCGTGAAAATCCATTATACGCTTCTTTATACTAGTAGAAATAAAAGTATCTGTGCAATTTGAATTTTTTGAAAACTCAACATTATATCCAATTTGCTCCAATTTAGTTTTTGCTAATTCAATATTTTCTTCACAGATCATTCCTAAACTTCTTGATAAAGTGCATACCATTATATTCTTCATATATATTCCTATCTTTTTAAAACTCTTGGAACTCTTTCAGAAATTGAACTCATTACCTCATAGTTACATATATCATTACACCAAATTCCAAGTTGTTCTATTGTTAGTTTATCATTATCCCAAATATATACTTCCTGTCCTAATTGGACATTAGGTATATCAGTAACATCTAGCATCATATTATCCATGCAAATTCCAATTATTCTTGCTTTACAAGTGTTTATTATAACATATGGTTCCCCTGTTTCTAATGTTAATAATCCATCTCCAAATCCAAATGGAATTGTCGCAACTACAGTTTTTCTTTTAGCTATAAAATTTTGATTATATCCAACCGTTTCATCGTGTTCAATTGTTTTTAAAAAACTTATATTAGTCTTTAATATCATACTTGGTTCTAATTTTATTTCTGATTTCAAGCTATCATTTGGATAATAACCATAAATTAGCAATCCTATTCTAACCATATTATGCAAGTGATTTTTATAGTATTTTAATCCACCACTGCTACAAACATGAATATTCCTAGGATATATTTCACTATCATTAAACTTTTTAACTACTTGTTCAAACAAATTGATTTGCTTTAATGAAAAATTTTTATCAGAATTAGTAGATAAATGCGTAAATATTCCATCTATAGAAATATTATTGTTTCTTTTTAAATTAGCAATATATTCATCAATATTTATTAATTGTAATCCTGTTCTTCCCATACCAGTTTCAATTTCTGTATGTACTCTTACTTTTGTGTGGTCATCAGCTAAATTAAAAATATTAGACCCGTTCACTATAAAATCATAATTTTTTGATATTTCAAATTCATCTTTTGATAATGGATATAAAATTAAAATATTATTTTTATATCCATTATTTCTTAACTGTATTGCTTCATCTAAATATGCTACACCAACATAATCAAATTCATTTAAGATTTCCGGGCAATTATTCAAATGAGAACCATATCCAAATGATTTTACAATAGGCATAATACTAATATCTGTGCCTAGGTATTTTTTCAATTCATTTATATTATTTCTTATACTTTTTAAATTAACAATTAGTTGTGTTGTTCTCATTATTTCACCTCAAATACATAGAATTGAAATATTGCATCACGTTCCTTGTCATAACCATTACATATAATAGGAATTAATCCATATCTTTGAAACATCTCTTTTCTAATTAAAACCGGAGTATGTCCAAAGCAAATAATTAATCCTTTCTTTTTTACTTTAGGATATAACACTTTAAAAATCTTATATGCATTTTTTGTATCAACTACTTCAGAATTTAAAAATCTGAGGAACATTAAATCAACTGAATTGTTACTTAAGGGTGAATTAACTGCATTGCAACATAATGACTCATCTACATAATTCTTAGCATATTCTATCATTTCTTTGCTCAAATCATGTCCTATAGTGCGTGACTTTGGAAAATTCTTTTTATAATCACTTAAAAATTCACCAGTAGAGCATGCAGGATCATAAATAATCTTATACTCTGTATTTAATCCTTTCATAAATTCTTCTGTAAATTTTCTAAAATGTACTTCTCCATAACCTAAATACTCTTTCTTTTCAGGATTAAAAGTCCAACCAGTTGCTGGAGAATTTTCTTCCTTTCCAGTGTAAAAGTCTCTATATTTATATGGATAATATATATCAATTTTTCTATTTTTTTTGATTTCATTAAAAATAAACTTTTTTTCTTCTTTAGTGAAAGGATAATATTCAATTTTTATTTTTCTATCTTTCAGGTTTCTCTTTTTCAAAAATCCTAATAACATAGGAGCAGTAATCATACTACAATTTATAGCATTTATTTTATTTTCTATTCTTAAAATTGATCTAATCTTTCTTCCTACTATAATTTTACCTTTATAAGGTTTTAATAGAAAAATATTTTGTGGTATGTTGTAATCATAATCTTCAAAGATAACAGTTTTTCTATAAAAAATGTTATTCAAATCTATTTCATTGATATTTGTAATATCATTTTCACCAAAATATGTATCATTATATATTTCTATTTCTTTTTTTTCTAATTCATTATAATAATCTAGTGGTTTTTTATTTTTATATGAATACATAAAATCACCTACATTCTTCTACCATATTCTTTTTCTTTTTGAATTCTTGCAAATTTAGAACGACTTTCTTTTTTCTTTTTCATAAGTGTTTCATCTAGTGAATCTAAACTTGCTTTCATATCGTTTATTATAAACTTTGTTTCATTTCTAGGATCTGCACCAATATATTCCATTTTTGCATCTTGATTTTTACTTATTTCATATTTAGAAATATAAGATGTATAAGTACCACGACCACTAGTATTCATAGATAACTCTAAAGGAAAGCTTAACATATTTGCTGAAGGTGCTTCACCTTCAATTGTTATTTCACCTCCAAAATTATTTGTAATTTGATAAATTCCGCCTTTCGAAGATATTAATTTTATAACACTACTTGAGTATTCTTCAGGGAAAGTAATAACGTAATTTGATATAGGTTCTAATAATTTCATATTTGCTTGTTTTAAGCATCTAAATAAAGCCAATGGGGTAATTATGTTAAAATGCATTGGATCACTACCCATTGAATCAAACTGGCCACCAATAAGTGCAACTTCCATGTCTGTAAGTTCCCATCCATTTAAACCTTGTTTTGAGTAATAATTAATTAATCTTTCCACTTGTCTTTGATATTTTAAATGTAAAAAATCTGTTGACAATTTTGAAACATATTTAAATCCACTACCACGTTCCAATGGTGATACTTCTAATTCTATTCCAGAAACACATGTATAACTTGCCTTTGCAGAAACTGTTAACGTTGGAATTTCTTTATGAATTACAATAGGATTTTCAATATTAGCTTTAATATTAAATCTTTCATCTAGCATAGTTTTGACAATTTGTGCTTGAACCTCACCCATTAAGCTACAATAAATTGAGTTTGTTCTTTCGTTATATCTAACATTTAAATATGGATCTTCTTCATTTAATATTTTTAGTGCTCGCATTAATTCTATTGTATCTTTTTTATCTAGTGGATTAATCTCCATTGTTAATAAAGGTTTAACAAAACTTATATATTTTTCTAAGCCAACATTATTTCCTATAATTTGCCCGCATTTTACATCTAAACCATTAACTATAGCAATATCACCACTATATACTGCATCAACTGTTTTCATTTTTGAACCATCTGAAATCATAATATTTTTTATTTTTTCTGTTTTTTCTTCACTAGTACTTATAATATCTCTATTATTAATACTTCCATTTAAAACTTTAATATAAGCATTTTTCCCATTTTCATCTACTCTTATCATAAAAACATATGCAGACATTTCTTCATCTATTTTTTTAGAAGTTGTTGGTAAATATCTTGCAATAGAATCAACTAAATCATTAATTCCAACATCTATTAAAGCACTACCGCCAATAACTGGGAAAATTTTATTTTCATGAGATAGACTAATCATTTTAGAAGCTAACCATTTACCATCAATGTCTTGACCATTTATGTATTTTTCTAACACTTCATCATCTATCATTGACAATTCTTCTATAATTTCCGTCATATTTGCAGGTTCTATTGAAATATTACCATTACTTTCTTGATGCACATGTGTTAATGTTAATGTTGGAACTTTTAAGTTATTTTGTAATTCTGCAATTACTTTATCATAATCTGCACCTTTTCTATCCATCTTGTTAATAAATATTATAGCAGGTATATTTTTTTCTTGTAAAGCACGCCATATTGTATATGTTTGTGCCTCCAATCCTTCAACACCTGAAATAACTAGCACTGCACCATCTAAAACATTAATTGCTCTTTCCACCTCAGCAGAAAAATCTACATGTCCTGGTGTATCTATTAATTGAATATTTTTATTATTTAGTTTAAAAGATACTATTGAATCTCTTACAGTTATTCCTCTTTCTTGTTCAACTTTCATGTTATCTGTAACAGTGTTACCAGAATCAACTCTACCAATACTTTCAATTACATTTGTATGATAAAGTAAATGCTCTGTTATAGTTGTTTTTCCAGCATTTGCATGTGCAAAAATACCTAATGTTAATACTTTTTCATCTTTTCTATTCATTAACATCACCTCACAATATATTTATACTATAATATTATATTTTTTTCATTTTTCCCAACATTATTGTTTTAATTAATTCTTCATAATTTACGCAACTAGGACCTTTCACATCCATATTTTCATCACTCATATGTTTAGCAGCAGGACATCCTGTTCCGCAAATATATCTATATTTACAATTTTTACATTTTGGAATAACCTTAACACTTCTATTAAACCAATCATTAATCTTTTCTTCATTTAATTCATATGTTGGAAAAAATATTCCTACCCTGTAATCATTATTTCCAATACCATGCCAACATTTGTAAACATTTGACTTGCAGTCTAATATAAATTGATTCTTTGCTGCTCCACAATGTCTCAAGACAGGTTGATATGGTTCATCATTAAATATACTTTCAATAAAGTTTTCTGGATGGAATTTTTTTCTAAAAATTGACATATTTGGATTTTTTTCTTCCAATTCAAATATTTTTTCTATTCCTATTTTTTCATTTACAATATTTTGTTCACCGGAACATCCACCATCTTGTAATAAATATAAATATGGTTTTAATTTTTCACTGTTATTAAATTCATTAACTAAGGTATTTGCTAAATCAGGAAGTTCGTTTATATTAGTTCCATCTACATTAACTCTTAGAACTATTAAAATATCATTCTCAATAGCTAATTTAATATTTTTCATAATTAAATCAAAACTGCCCCTACCATCATGAAATATTCTTCTTTTATCATGTATTTCTTTAATACCATCAACAGTAATTTGTATATGATTAAGGATATCTTTATATTCATTAAATAAATCAATATAATGGTTTAAATCTACTCCATTAGATACAATATCTATAGTATAATTTCTTTTTTTTGCCTGTTTAAGAATATATTCAACAGTTTTCAAATTACATCTTAACAGAGGTTCTCCACCCATAATTGTTATTCTTATGTCATCATTTGTCTTCCCATATTTATCCTCATAAACTTTCATTATTTTATCGATTCTATCAAACTGAATATCCACCATTTTAATAGGATCAATATCAGTTGTTCCTTTTATCATATATGTCTGCTCATAACAATAAATACAATGCAAATTACATGCATAACTTGGAACAACTAAAAAATTTGGAGTAGCACTTTTCTCTAACATTTCTATTCTACTATCTAATTCTTCTAAAAATTTATTATATTCATTTTCAGTTTTAAATAAATACTTTCTTTCTAACATACAATTTAATATTTCATTATCTATTTTATCAAAATGATTATTAATTATTAAATCATATATACTCTTTTCAATTATGTCAGTAGCACCATTAATCAAATTAATCATAATAACTTCATTTTCATTGTAATCAATAAATTCTATTTCTTTAATCAAAAACATAAAAACACCTCTTTTAATTATTTTAATATAAGGGAGAAATAGTCTTTCTTTCTCCCTTATATAGAGTCTATCTAATTAATATTAGATATGGTAATGACAAGATGCATTGCTTGTTGTTACATTTTCAGCTTTAACAACAACTTTTTTATTTATAGATTTCATTGCATTCCCTCCTCTCATGACATATTATACACTTTATATAAACATAAATATAATACTAATTATTTATGCTATTATAACTTAAAGTTATAAATAAAATATAATAAGAACTTTTTTAGTGCATAAAATTACACGATGTCTTGCACTTTTATAAAATTATGTTATAATAAACTACGAAGAGGGGATATCGATGAATATTAACTACGACTTATATAAAACGTTTTATATCGTTGCAAACTGTTCAACAATAACTGAAGCATCTAAAAAACTGATGATTAGTCAACCAGCTGTTACAAAAGCTATTAAAAATTTAGAATCACAATTAAATGGCTCACTATTTATTAGAAATAAAACCGGGATAAAACTTACTGAAAATGGAAAAAAATTTTATAATTACATTAGGCCTGCAATTGAGCAAATGCAAAATGCATCAAATTTATTTGACAACATAAACAAAATTGAAAACGGTGAAATTAAAATAGGAACAAGTAATACAATTTTAAAATATTTTTTAATGCCTTATTTGAAAAAATACTCAAGAAATTTTCCTAATGTAAATATCTCCATTGAGGAAAGTTATACACCAGAGTTAATAAATATGGTTAAGAATAATTCACTAGACATAGCAATCATTTATGCTAATGATAATGATAAAAAATTAGATGGATTAAAAATACTTAAACTTCAAACATTAAATTATTGCTTCATTGGTAATAAGAAATATAAAAATCTTTCTAACAAAACATTAAATTTTGAAGAATTAAAAAAAGAAAACTTAATATTGAATACAATAAATCCAATTCAAACTTCATTACTTAATAATACGGAAGATAATTCAGAATATATTGCACATATAAATTTAGCCAGTCATTCACTTGTATACGAATTTGTTAAAGAAGGATTTGGAATCGGATTGGTAATTAAAGAATTTATAGAAGATAAACTGAAAGATAAAGATTTATATGAAATTAAAACTAAAGAAAAATTTCAACCATTAAATCTTATATTAATAGTTAATAAAAATAGTTTCCCAACATATGCAACTTCACAGCTAATAAATATTATAAAAAATAAGGAGGAAAAATAATGAAAATATTAATTATTACAAATTTGGAAAATGAATGTAGCATAGAGGATATTTGGATATCTAATTCATTTATTAGTGATGGGCATACTGTTAAACTTGTTAATAAATACTATGATAAATCCTTGGAGGATGAATATGATATATTTATTAAAAGATATTCATGGATTGAAGACATTGATGATTTTTCAGTTGGAGCTGAAGAATCAGACTATGAAACAAGAATTTTAAGAAAGGATTTACCTAGAATAAATTTTGACGGTAAATTTGATAATCAAGGAAAACACTATTTGGCCAACTTATATAATAATGGTTATGCAGTAGTACCAACAATTAATAATATTTTAGAATTAGAAAAACTTGATAACTATGAAAAATTTCTAGTTAAACCAGTTAATGGTTATGCAAGTTATGGAATCATTGAAGCAAATAAAAGTAATATAAGTAATTACTGGAATAGTAATTATGTAATTCAACCAAAATTATATTTTGATAGTGAAGTCCAATTTTACTTTGTAGGTAACAAATACGAATTTGCGCAAATATTTACCCCTAAAAAATTACTATCACATGAAAATGCTATTTTCTATACTCCAACTATAGAAGAAATCAGATTGGCTGAATTATTTGCAAATTTGAATGGTAATAGTTTTAATGGAGTTCAAAGAATAGACTTTTTAAAGCTAAATAATCGATTATTGTTATCGGAATTAGAAGATGATAGTCCATATATGGCAATTGAAGCACTTTCAGATAATAAAAAACAAGAACTCATTGATGACTTTAAACAAATGGTATATGCTTATTATAATAATTTTAAAAATGAAAAAAAGAAAATATTAAAAAGATAATCCAATTAAATTGAATTATCTTTTTTTAGAAATTTGTATTATAAGCACTGCAAACATTATTATATAAAATATCTTTTTTCTCTTTTTCATCAACATTCAATAGATCTATTACTCTTATATAACTTGATACATCACTATACTCATCTGATACTGCAAAAAAATCTGTTCCATACATTATTTTATTTTTAACAGATGGATAGATATCAAAATACTTATTGATAGTGTCTGCTATCAATTTATTTTGTTTTTCTCTCTCTTCAATATTTTCACCATCGTTACATCCACTAAAACATGTATAAAAATTTTCATATTTATTACATAAATAGAATAAACTATCAAAATTTGGCCAATTTATATGGCTAGCAATAAAGTTTACTTTTGGATATTTTTTTGCTAAATCTTCTATAAATTTTGCATCAGAATATGGAGAATATGAGCTTTCACCATTGTTATCATAAATTTCACCACAATGAAATGTAACAGACAAATGATGAGTATTTGCAAATTCCGCAACTTTAAATATTTTTTCATCATTTGCATAGTACTTTTGATAACCCAAATAAATTTTTACTGCTATTATTCTAGGATATTTGTTAAGATTTTTTTCAACTTTAATTAACTCATTATCAACATCATCTAAATCTACTGAATCAATGAAATACATATTACCATTATCAATAAATTCTTCGAAATTATAAGGATTTAACATTTCATCAATATAAAGACCTCTTATATTAATATACTTATCAGCACATGCAGTTTTCATGTATAAATTAAAATCTTCTTTTGTTAATACATGCATATGGCAATCAACTATACAATTATAATTCATTTGCAACCCTCCATTCTTGAATTATATCCATTTATATTATAGAATTTATTATACTAAAATTTTTAATTAATTTTATATTATTTGCAACTTGTATTTTTTTCAATCACGCTTTATCTTTAAATAATTCACATCTATAATATATCATGATTATATTGTTTTGTAAATTATATCATTATGCTTACTATGTTTCAAATTTATAGTTATCACTTTTTTCTTAATATAAACAACAATATTTTTCCAGATATTTCTTTATTATGTCAAAGAAAAGAATCTGATTTAATATTTCAGATTCTCTTTAATTAGATTTAATATTTTATTATGTTTTTTAGCAATACAACTTTGTGTACAATTAAATATCTTTGCTAAGTTTTTTTGAGTTATTCTTTTAGTTTTAATACCATATAAACTACATATAATAAATTTATCTTCAAAATTATTTAATGAATATTCTAATTCTTTTTTTGTTTCTTTTTTTATTAACATATCAAGAATCTTTTCTTCTTTTGATGGAATAATATCAAGCAAATATAAATCATCTTTTATTTGTAAATCTAATGATTCTTCATTAAAAGATTTCTTTTTAAATATGTCTTTATACTTATTGTGAATACATCTTGATGCATATGTTATAAATTTAACATTATTATCATCTTTATATGTATCATATGCTTGTATTAAAGCTACCATACCATCATGAAAATAATCTTCTTCAAAGTCTCTATTATAATTATATAAATTTCTATAATGAGATAATATTTTATATACTAAGTTTTGGTAATTTAAGATAGTTTCTTCTCTCAAACTAATCTCCTATCTTAAACTATAAATAACTCCTTACATAATATATTTAATCTAATTTTTAACAATAATAATTTTCCTTTCTTTTAGGGAATAACCCGATACACATCAC
>CAKONF010000015.1 GCA_934097015.1 uncultured Bacilli bacterium
AAACCCCAATTGAGTATAGAACTCAACTAGGGTTTAAATAAAAGTTTTTTATTGTCTACTTTTTATTGACAAGTTCATTATTTATTTTTGCTAGTTTTATCGTGTTTATATAATATATCTGTTTTAAATATAAATATTATTACTATAATCATTAAAAGTATGTATAGTGATATTGCTATGTCTGATTTACCTATAGCATAAAGAACTGATACTGCACTAAATAATGCATTTATTGCATATATTATTAAAACAGTTTTTCTAACAGAAGATGTTTTATTTAGCAACTGAAAATGTACGTGTTCTTTATCTGGCTTACCAATTGATTCTCCTTTTATGAGTCTTCTTAAAATTGCAAGTAAAGTATCTAATATTGGAATAAAAAGAATTAAGATAGGTATTAGGAATGATGTTAATGTTGCTGTTTTAAATCCAAGTAATGATATTACTGCAACCATAAATCCTAAAAACATACTTCCTGTATCTCCCATAAATATTGTCGCTGGATTAAAGTTATAGCATAGAAAGCCTAATGTTGAACCTAACGTTATGAGACATAAGAAAAATCCTAGATTATCTGTTCTATTTAACAAAATTGATATAATTATTATTGTTATAAAATATATTGAACTTGTACCTGCTGCTAATCCATCTAATCCATCTATTAAATTAATTGAATTTATACATGCAACTATTATAAATAATGATATTGGGTAGGCCCATAATCCTAAGTTAAAATTCATTCCGTATAAAGAAACTTCATTTATGTATATATTTCCATAGAATACTAGAATAATTGCTACTAAAATTTGTCCCCACAATTTTGTTGTCGCTTTTAATGGCTTTATATCATCAATTATTCCTAAAAGTACTATTAGAAAACTTCCAATAAGTATAGATATCATTTGTGTTGTTAATGGAGCGAAAAACATATATCCTACTAGGAATGATAAAAATATTGCTAATCCTCCTAATCTTGGCATAGGTTTTTTGTGTACTTTTCTTTTATCTGGAATATCCATAGCATTAATGTGTATTGCTATGTCTCTAATAAGTGGAACTAATATTAGAGAAGATATGAATGTTATTAGTATTATATATAATATATTTATGTTATTTACTACTATATTCATGTGTTCACTTCCTCATAATCAATATAACATGTAAATAAATTTTAATCTATCTTTTTTATTATTCTTTACATTTTTTTAACAATTAAACAAAAAGATAAGGTTTTTATTCCTTATCGTCTTTTTCCATCATTTCACCAATCATATACATATAATTATTTGTAAAATCTACTAATACAGATTGTTTAAAATCACTTTCACCTAGGGCACTCATATAAGTGTCTCCATCCTCTATTTCTTCTTCAAATATTTCATATTCAGTCGTTGGATTTTTACTAGTTGGATCTAATTTTACACCGAAGAAATATTTTGTTCCATCTATTTCTGTTTCATCTAGTAATGCATATTCTGTATTATCGTCTAAAGTTATTATTGTATCTTTTTCCATTTTTTCTCCTTTATTATTCTATTTATATCCTCTGGACATTGCTTCGTTTTCTGCAATTTGTAATGGTTCTTTATTTTGATTTCTTTTAAGTTCTTCTAATTCTTTCATTACATATTTTAATGTAGATCTTAAATCATTAATACGTTCTTTTGAATTTAAGACTTCTTTTTTAAGTTTTTCATTCTCTTCTTTTAATTCAGAATTTTGTTCTTTTAATTCTTTATTGGCTTGCTCTAGTTTTTCTAAATTTTCATTTTGATTCATTTTTAAGTAATCTTCAGGTCTAGGAGTAAGTCCATGATTATGTAAATATTGTATATATTCTCCATCTCCTGGTTTTAAACCATTGGTTTTTAATTCTTCTAATTGTTCTTCTGTTAAACCTGGATGATATGAACCAGTTTTCTTTGTCTCATCGTTCTTTTTTGTTGTATCTTCTTTAGTTTGTTCTTTTTCTTTTGCTGGCTCTTTTTCTTTTTTTGGATCATTTTCTGGAGTATTCTCTTTATCATCAACTTTTTCAGGTTCAGGATTTTCTATTGTTGGTTCTTTTGGAATTGGTTCTTTACTTGTTTTATTTTTTAACAATCTTTTAACTCCTAAAGCACCTAATGCCGTATATAATGCAGCACCTACAGATGTATACATTGCTTGTGCTCCTGCGGCACCTCCAAGAGTATATAAACCACTTGCTTCCGAATAAGAGAAACTACCAAATCTTGCAAATACTGATAAACCTTTATTGATACTATTTAAAAGCCCACACAAAGGCGATCCTGGAAGAGCATTAAATACATGCCATGCTGTTGAATTTATCATCATTATTCCTTGTGCTAGGAAAGGAGAAGTCACAAGAAGTGCTAAGCCAATTGCTACCAATTTTGCTTTAGGATGCTTTTTAAACCATTCTAATGTATTTTTAACAACTTTAACAACTTTACATTTTTTCTTTATGATTTTATCTTTTAAACTTTCTTTTGCTTCAGTTTCATTTTTTATATCTTCATTTTCTGGCTCTGTTTGGTCATTTTCAGTTGTTTTTTCTATATCATTATCATCTTTGCCTTTTTCACTATCTTTATCATCATTATCTGATGTAGTAGTTGATACATCTGATTTATTATTTATATCTTCTTTATTATTGTCATTTTTATTTTCATTTTCTTTTTGTATTCCAGTTATATTAAAATTCTCGTCTATATTTACATTATTATCAAAATGTTTAGCCATTGTGTTGAATTTATCACCAAGTTTATTGGCAATTTCATCACCATATTTTTCTCTTACTTCTCTTTCAAACTTATCAACTTCATTAGTCCAATATTTATTGTCTTCAGTTTTATTTCCTATTATTTTTTGTAATTCTGTAGATAATTTTATAAATTCTTCCTGAGTGTTTTTTATATTTTTTAGTTCATCTAGTTTATTATCAAATTCACTATTATTTATTTTATCTTTATATTTTTCAAATTCGTCTACGCTTTTATCAACTTTGTTAGATATTTCATTCATTTCAAAAGAAGTATAAGCATTATTAGGGTTGAAAAGTTCTGACATTATTTCAAATTTTCTATCTTCAATTTTTTCTATAACTTCATCCATATTTATATTTGTATCAGTTGAATCCATTTTTGGTTTCACCTCATCTTTTTTATTATTATCATTATTTTTTATATCTTCTTTAATTATTTCTTTTGCAATTATTTTTCCCTTTGTTATTGTTTTTCCTCTAATTGTAGCTGGTTCAATTTCTAATTCTTCTGAATTTTTTAACTCTTCAAAATCAAAATCAAAATATTTTTTATATAAATCTATCTTATCTTTATCTAGAATATTAGAAGTTGGATAAAATTTATTATTTGATTCTTGATATAAATATCCATTGTCATCAAATATTGTACTATAGCCAATTAAACTTTCTCCTAACTTACGTTCTTTAATACTAACTTTTCTTAAAGTTTTATATTTATCATCTATGTAATTCTTTTCCATTTTTATTCTCCTTATTATAACAGGCTATTAGTTTTTATATCATCTATTATGTTTTCTGTATCTTCAACTAATGTATCTATATAAGATTTAGCCGTTTCATTTGTTATTGTTAAGTTATTTAAATATGCTCTGTAAGCTTTTAAATATGCTAATAGGATACTTGATTCTAATTCATTAGATGTATCTAAACCATATTTATTTTTAAGAAAGCTATCAAATCCAAAATTTTCTTCAACTTCATCTTTTGTATCTATAACTTTTTCATGTTGTTCTTGTTTTTGTTCATTGGGATATACTGCTATACCATTTTTATCATATTGTATTTCGTAATTATGTTTTTTGTAATAATTCATTAAATATGTATTATATTCAACTTCTGATTCGTCAGCACGTTTATCTCTAGGATAAGGAATAAATGTACCTTCTATATATTTTTTTGGTTCTAATATTAAATCTTCTTGAAATCCGAATTCTTCTTTTGTATTATTTCTTTCCTTAACAGTTAATTTACCTTTTGTTATTTTATTTTTAATTTTTGGAACTGTTGGATCTTTAATTTTAGAATTTTTAAAAGAAGGATCAACTGTTATTCCTTGAGAAACTAATACATCAGCATAAGTTAAATTATTTATTGGATCATCAACTACCGCAACAAAAGGCATGAAAATTTCTGCTGCATTTATTCCATCAAAATCTATTTTATCTCCTATACCAACAGGAATTTTATCTGTAGTATTAAATAACGCATTACATAGTTCAACGTTTTTTGGATTATTTAAGTCGATATTGTTAGATGGATAAATATACCAAGAGCTTTCTTTTTGTATTCCATGAAATAAACCATTTTCATTTTCAACTACTCTGTATCCAATTTGATCATCAAATAATATATCAACATTTATTAAATTACTATATTCTTTTTCATTATGTATTGTTTTGGGATTTAAATCTAAATAATCTTTCGTTGCTGTATCTAATGAGCTTTTAATTACTTCACTATCAATTTTATCCATTGGGTCATATATTATCTTATCCTCTTTAACATCTCCATAATATGTATCACCATTTTCATTAGCATAATTGACATTAGTAAACTTAGATTTTTCATTATTTATAATAGTTTCTATTTTATCTAATTCATTTTTTAATTCAGCTTCATTTGTGATTCTGTTTAAGATCATTTTAGTTTGTTCTACATTTTTTGGAAAATATAATTCTATGTCTTTAATAATTTTTTCTTTTCTTTCTAATATTTCTTCGCTCATTTTATATGACTCCTTTCCTTAATATAACTTGAATTTTCTACGATTTAATTTTATCATATCTTAATTTTGTTGTCTATATTTTATAATTTACTTTTCAATAAGCTTGTCAAATATGATTGGATATCTATCTTCTATTATAACTTTTTTATTTGTTATTGGGTGTATGAATTCCAAATATGTTGCATGTAGACACATTCTTCTTATTGGATTCTTTTTCGAATTATATTTTTTATCTCCAACAATTGGATGATTAATGTTTTCCATGTGAACTCTTATTTGATTTTTTCTTCCTGTTAGTATTTCAATATCTAATAAAGTGTATTCTTTATTACTTTTTATTGGTTGATATTTAGTTATTGCTAGTTTTCCGATTTTTTTATCATTTGTTATATATGTTCTTAATGTTTTTGTTTCTGCCAAATAATTCTTTATTATATCTTTTTGATTAATTTTTCCTTCTACTAAGGCAATATATTTTCTTTTTGTTTTATCCCAATTTCTTTGTAAAATTCTTTTAACTGGTTCTGTTTTTGCAAATACTATTATTCCACTAGTATCTTTATCTAATCTGTGTACTATAAATATTTTATTAGATTTGTGTTGTTTTTTTACATATTCTGATACTTTTCTATATAATGTGTTGTTGTTTTCTTTATTTGTCCCTATTGTTAATAATCCACTAGGTTTAGAAATTACAATGAGTGTTTTATCTTCATATAATATTTTAAGTTTATCGTTCTTTTTCATTTGTTCTCCTTAAAAAAGATAGCTTGTTAGCTAGTCTTTTTGTATTTTGTATTTAATTCTTTATTCATTAAAACTTGTCTATATCCTTTGAATGCATCAAATATTATTGTTTCAATATCATTTCTTGTTAATTTTGAATTGGTTGTTGCCATCATAGATGCTATACCGTGAATAATTAACCATGTATTAATATATATCTGTTTAGATGATTCTGGACTTAATCCTGTAGATTTAATTATCATTTCTGTATATTTTTTTCCGTCTTCGTTGTCTGCCATTTCTAATATGTTATTATATTTTGTAAATGATGACATAAATAAGAATTTGAATAAATTTTTTTCTTTTGTAGCAAAATCTATATACGATAAGCCTACTCCAATAAAGGGTACTTGATGTTCATTTCCTTTAAACAAGTATTTTTTTTGAAGTTCATAAACATCATCGTATACAGTTCTTTTTAAATCATCCATGTTCGTGAATAATCTAAATATTGGTTGAGTAGAACATCCTACTACTTTAGCTAAATTTCTTGCAGATAAATTACTGTCACCATCATCTCTTATTATTTTTATTGATCCTTTTATTAGATCTTCTTTTTTTATTTTTACAGCACTCATATTTAATCTCCCCTTTTAAATAACAAGTGTTATTTACACTTTAATATTACCATAAATTGGTATAATGTCAAGTAATTTTATTTTGTTAGCACTTTCACTTGACAAGTGCTAATTATTGAGTATAATATTTATTAGAAACGGAGGAATATTTATGGAACAAAATCCTTATGAAGAGAATTTAAAGAAACCACTTGAAAAATATGGACGTGATATTGTTAAACTAGCTATGGATGGTAAGATTGAACCAGTTATAGGTAGAGATGATGAAATACGTAATATAACTCGTGTTTTGTCTAGAAAAACTAAAAACAATCCAGTTTTAATTGGTGAACCTGGTGTTGGTAAAACTGCAATTGTTGAAGGACTTGCTCTTAGAATTGTTAAGGGAGATGTACCTAATAGTTTGAAAAATAAACACGTATGGGAACTTGATATGGGTGCTTTAGTTGCAGGTGCTAAATATCGTGGTGAATTTGAAGAGAGATTAAAAGCTGTTTTAAAAGAAATTAAAGAGAGTAATGGTGAAATAATTTTATTTATTGATGAAATTCATATGATTGTTGGTGCTGGTGCATTAGAAGGTGCAATGGATGCTGGTAATATGCTTAAACCTATGCTTGCTCGTGGCGAAATTCATTGTATTGGTGCTACAACTTTAAATGAATATAGAAAATATATTGAAAAAGATGGAGCGCTAGAAAGACGTTTTCAAAAAATACAGGTTAACGAACCTACTGTATTAGACACAATTACAATACTTCGTGGGCTAAAAAATAGATTTGAAGTATTCCATGGAGTAAGTATTAAAGATAAAGCTTTAGTTGCTGCAGCAACATTATCTGATAGATATATAACTAGTAGATTTTTACCTGATAAGGCAATTGATTTAGTTGATGAAGCTTGTGCCACTATAAAAGTTCAAATGGAAAGTGTTCCGGTTGAACTTGATACTTTATCTAGAAAAATAATGCAATTAGAAGTTGAAAAACAAGCTTTAAAGCATGAAAAAGATGAATTAAGTAAGAATAGAGTTAATGAGATTGATAAAAAACTTGATGACTTAAAGGTTAAGGAGAAAAAACTTAGAAGTGATTGGGAAGAAGAAAAAGTCATCAACGATAATATTTCTAAAAAGAAAGAAGAAATTGAACGTAAGACTTATGAATTAGAGGTTGCTGAAAATAATTATGATTTAGAAACTGCTGCTAAGTTACGCCATGGTGTTATACCCGAATTGAAACGTGAATTGGAAGAATTGAATAACAATAATAAACGTTCTATATTAAGTGACGTTGTTGATGATGAGTCTATTGCTAAAATTATTTCTAAATGGACTAATATTCCAGTCGCTAAACTTGTTGGTGGAGAAAAAGATAAATTAATTCATTTATATGAAAATATGAAAAAACGTGTTAAAGGTCAAGATGAAGCTTTGGAACTTGTTAGTGAAGCTATAAAACGTGCTCGTGCTGGTATTAAAGACCCTAATCGTCCAATTGGTTCGTTTATGTTCTTAGGCCCTACTGGGGTTGGTAAAACTGAAGTTGCTAGAACTCTAGCATATGAATTATTTGATGACGAAAAGCATATGATAAGAATTGATATGAGTGAATATATGGAAAGTCATAGTGTTTCACGTTTAGTTGGAGCTCCTCCAGGATATGTTGGATATGATGAAGGTGGTCAATTAACTGAAGCAGTTAGACGTAATCCTTATAGTATAGTTTTATTTGATGAAATAGAAAAAGCTCATAAAGATGTATTTAATATATTGCTTCAAATACTTGATGACGGTCGTATAACTGATGGTCAAGGTAGAACTGTAGATTTTAAAAATACAATAATTATTATGACTAGTAATTTAGGTAGTGAATATATTTTAAATAATGATGATAATTATAAAGATAAAGTTGACGAAGCTGTTAGACATACTTTTAAACCAGAATTTATTAATAGGATTGATGAAATTATAGTATTTAAACCACTAGATAAAGAAGTAGTTCATGAAGTTCTTAACAATATTATTAAAAATATTGAATTACGTTTAAGAGATAAACAATTAACTCTAACTGTAAGTGATAGAGCAAAAGAATTTATTATTGAAAATAGTTTTGATGTTAATTTTGGTGCTAGACCTATTAAACGTTATGTAAGTAGAAATATAGAAACTTTAATAGCGAATGCATTAATTAATGATGAAATTGTTTTTGGAAGTAATGTCAACATTGATGTTAATAATAATGGAGAATTTTATATTACTAAATAATTAATTTAAGGCCATAAATTGTGGCCTTTTTTATTTTGACTTTAAATTAGTCAATAGGTTCACTTTAAATTAGTCGGAATTCATAACATAAAAAAAGAAACAAATGATGTTTCTTTAATTATTATTTTTTCATTTCTATAATCATGTTTCCTGAAATACCTAATCCAAATAATAGACTTAATAATGATACAAATCCACCAATATATGGTATATAACTTAAGACATATATTATAAATAATCCTACTATCATTAAGATATAACTATTCATATTCTTTTTAAAATATTTCTTATCTAATTTATCTGCTACTGTATAAGCAGTAAATATATTTGCAATATAAACTAGAATACCATAAATTATTCCACCTATTACACCTACTGATGAGAATATACCAGTCATTAATAACATTAATGCTATCATTGGAACACCAATTAATATTAAGAAACCTTTTCCACAAAGAATAGCAGTTTTTTTAGCTGTTAAATCTTTTGTTTGTTTTAAAGATTTTTTAAATAAGTTTTCGCATACATATACTAATATTATTGCCAACATTGTTATATGAACATATTTAGATACAATTGTATAAATATATTCTTTAAAAGTTATTTTTTTAGTTGAATTATTATATGTCTTTGTTTTTATACTATCATTTAGTCCTTCAACATTTGCATCTTTATTATATTTTAAAGTTCCAGTTATTTTTGCTCCTTCAATATTAATATTACTAGCATATACTGTTAAATTACCATTAAAAGTTCCTTTTAATGTAATTTCTGATGCGTATAAATAACTATCTCTATTAAGATTACCATTTATTGTAATTGTATTTGCCATTAAATAACTATCTCTTAATACATTACCATTAACTTTAATATCATTTGCTGCTAAAAATAAATCTTTCTCTATATCTTTTTCTATAATTATTTCATTTCCTGCTCCAAATAGATATTCTTGATTAGCATTAAAAGTTAATTTATTACCTGCAACGAAACCAATACCATCTATTTTGTTATTAACTTTAATTTCGTTTCCTGCAATAAATGCAGAACCATCTAGTTTATCATCAATAGAGATTTTATCTCCAGCTTGGAATAACTCCGTTCCATAATTTTTGGCACAAACAGTTGTTGTAGATAATATTATTGTTATTAATGCTAACATAAAAAATTTAAAATATTTTTTCATTCAATCATCTCCTATTAATAATAAAACACAAAATATTTTTTTAGTCAATTAATTATATGAAAAATAAATAAAAATTACTATTTTCTAGTTGAAAAAAAATGTGTTTTTATCTATAATGATATTAGGTGATATAGTATGGCTAATAAAAAGAGTGAAGAAATTAAAAATACTACTAAGAAAAAAAATTCGACAAAAAACAATACGACTAAAAAAACTGCAACAACTAAAAGTAATTTGAAAGAAAATACAAATTTAAGCAAAAAAAACACAGTAAAGAAAAATACTACTAATAATAAAAGTGCTAATAGTAAAGCAGCAAAAAAAACAATCGATGATACTAAAAAAACTACAGTTAAAAAAGCTCATCCAAAGAAAGTTGAAAATAAAACAACTAAAAAAAATACTGTATTAGAAGAAAATATGATTAATTTAGAAGAAAAAATAGAATTTCCTAATAATTATGTAAACGTTGAAGATAATAATATTAGTAAACAAGAAAAAGATGAAAAAGTTATTGTAGAAGAAATTAATAATATTACTAAGCTAGAAAATGCCAAATATGTAAAAAATATAAAAAAAAGAAGTTTATTACCTATTGGTGTCGTAATTGCTATGCTTGGTTTAATAGCATTAATTATTTCGTTAATTGCAAATAGAATTGTTGATAGAGAATTTTTAAGTGATAATGCAATTACATTAATGTTAATTACAAGTATAATAATTGAGGGATTTGGTGCATTTATAATAATAAATGAATCATAATATTATTTAATTATTCTATATAGTAAAGTGAGGATATATGAAAAAAAATAGCATAATAATACTTTCTTTTCTAATTGGAATAATTTTTTGTTTGTCTATAATTATTTTAGGCCCAAAAAAAGTGTACTTTACTTTAAATGGTAAAGAGTATAATGAATTAAATGTAGGTAGTACATATAAAGATCAGGGTGTTAAAGCAGAATATTGTAATAAATATATTAAAGTATTTTGTAAAGATTTAAGTGATAAAGTTAAAATTAGTAAACATGAAGAAAAGAATAATAATAAGTATTTTTTAAATTATAGTATAAAATATGGTAAATTTAATAAAGTTATTTCTAGAGAAATTAAATTTGTTGATAATGAAAGTCCTGTTATTATGTTATCTAATGATAATAATAATATTTGTCCTAATCAAGAGTATGTGGAACAAGGATATAGTGCTTATGACAATGTTGATGGAGATATTACAGACAAAGTAAGAAAAGAAATTAAAGATGATAAAATTTATTACAGTGTTATAGATAATGCTGGAAATAAAAGAACAGTAATACGAAACATAAATTATGAAGATAAAGAAAAACCTAATATAAATTTAATTGGTGGTAATACTGTTTATATTTATAAAAACCAAGAGTATGTTGAAAGAGGTTATAGTGCCTTTGATAATTGTGATGGAGATATTACACTTAAAGTAAATGTTAATAATAATGTTGATACTAAGAAAGATGGAGAGTATAATATAGATTATAGTGTAGTAGATACATTTGGTAATAAAAATACTATTTCTAGAAAAGTTGTAGTTTATAGCGATGTTAGCAAAATACCTAAAAATGGAAAGACAATATATTTAACATTTGATGATGGACCTGGAAGTTATACTGAAAGTATATTAAATGTTTTAAATGAATATAATGTTAAAGCAACATTCTTTGTTACTAATCAGTTTAGTAGCTATCAATATATGATAAAAAAAGAATATGAAAGTGGTCATTCAATTGCTGTACATACATATAGTCATAATTATGGCAAAATATATGAAAATGTTGATAGTTATGTTAATGATTTTAATGAAATGAATAAAATTATATTTAATGAAACTGGTATGTATACAAAAATGTTTAGATTTCCTGGAGGAAGTAGTAATACAATAAGTAGATTTAGTAAAGGCGTTGTTAGTGATATTGCTAAAACTATGACTGATAATGGATATATATATTTTGACTGGAATATTGATAGCATGGATACTAAATATAAAGATCCAGAAAAGATATATGAAAGTGTTATTAATGAAATAGGAAAACATGATTACTCAATTGTATTAATGCATGATATAAAAAAAGCTAACATTGAAAGTGTTAGAAAAATAATAAATTATGGTTTGGAAAATGGTTATACTTTTTTATCATTGGATGAAAAAAGTCCTGTAGTACATCATCATATTAATAATTAGGAGTGTTTTATGAAAAATTTATTTAATATTTTATTTTGCTTATTTGGTATTTGTTTACCAATAATTGTTATAGTGGTATCTTTAGTTAAATCTAATTTTAAAATTAATAAAAATGTGATAGATAAGTTTTTAATTGCTGTAATAATTTTTCTTATTTTTTATATTGTAAAAGTAGGAGGAATTAAATTGGTAAATAATATGAGCAATAATAAAGATGTGAAAGTTGGCAATACTGTAAAAAAGAATAATAGTTCTACTACATCTACAACTACTACTAGTACTAGCACAACAACTACATCGAGTACTACTACGACTACAACTACTACAACAAAAAAGAAACAAGATGTTAGTGTTTCTAGTAATACAGAAGGATTAAAAATTATTGATGGTATATTAATTGTTAATAAGTCTTATCCTCTTCCTAAAGATTATGTTCCAACAAACACATATAAAGATGCAACTGGATTAAATTATTGTAGTGAATGTATCAATGTTGATGCTTATGAAGAATATAAGTTAATGAAAGCTGATATGGCGAGTTTAGGATTAAATATTTGGATACAAAGTGGCTATAGAAGTTATAATTTACAAGAAAGTTTATATAATAAATATGTTAATAGAGATGGAAAACTTGCTGCTGATACATATAGTGCTAGACCAGGTTATTCTGAGCATCAAACAGGACTTGCTTTTGATTTAAATAGCATTAGTGATGATTTTCAATATACTAGTGAAGGTAAATGGGTTAACGAAAATGCTTGGAGATATGGATTTATTCTTAGGTATCCTAAAAGCAAAGAAAGTATAACTGGATATAAATATGAAAGTTGGCATTTAAGATATGTTGGAAAAGATTTGGCAAGTAAACTATATAATAATGGTGATTGGATAACTTTGGAAGAACATTTTAATTTAACTAGTAAATATGCAGATTAAAATACAGACTATTTAAGCCTGTATTTTTTATTTCCACATTGCTTGATAGTTTCCCTCTCCATTTGGATATACATTATCCATATCTATAATATAATCTAAAATTGGAGTATAAACTATGCCACTATATCTTTCGTATGTTTTTGCACGTAGACCTTTTCCTAGAGATTCGGCAGTATATATATTTTTATCGTCAATTCCAATTATTAATGCAGCGTGTCCATTTTTTGCAATATAATCTCCTACTTTGTATTTTCCATTTTTCATGAAATCAAAAGTAATTTTATTATGAGGACCAAGATCAGATAATTCATCTGTTATTTCTTTAAAATCACCTGCACCTACATCACCTACATCAAAGCCTCCATTGTACATAGCCCAACTTACGAATCCACTACAGTCAAGTCCATTTGTTTGATAAATTTCCATTGGAATACTATATAATGAACATCCCCAAGGTTTAGGGCCTGTTAGAGTGCTTGCATTAGACATTAGTTCTTTGTATTTTAAAACAGATAAGTATAAGCCTTTGTGATAAAATCTTCCTTCTCCATCAATTGTGGATTGTAATCCATGATTTTTAAGTCTACCATTTTCTGCAAAATAGCTTATATTATATGGAAATTCTAGTGTTAAAAATCTGGCCGCTGCAATTACTCCACCACGTGTTCCTTCTCCTGCTTCTTTTACTCGTGATGCCAATATTTTATCTAATATTTTATTTTCTTCTTCTGTATATCTATTGCATGATAATGTTTGTTTTTTTTCATCAATATGCGGTGGCACAATTAAGTCTGTGACAATAAGTTTTAATGTTTTTTTATTACCATCAATTAGTTTTACTGTTAAATTACTTTCTCCTACTTTTAAACCATAAATTGTATCATTTTCTACTTTTATTATATCTTTATTTTCAATAATCCATTTGTACGTTTTATCAAAATTTTCAGGGTAATCAAATTTTAATTCTATCTTTTTACTACCATTAAGTGCTAAATAGTATTCGTCCAACATATCAATATTACTATGTATATTTCCTTCGTATTTTTCAATTACTTTAAAATTTTTATTTATTTTCATATAATCATTTTTTATAAAGACATTATAATTACCTTTTTTTAAATTAAATTTACAATTATTTATATTTATCCAATTTTTATTATCTATAGAGCAATATAATGTTGTTCTTGGATTTTTGTATTTTATATTTATTAAATATTCATCATTTTCATTTATAATATTATTATAATTTACTATTACGTTTATATTTTTTATATTATTTTTATAAAATAACATGCAGTAAATAAATAATGCAACTATACAAATTATATTTATTAGTATCAAGATGTATTTAATAAATTTATTCATACTATTACCTCTATTTTAATTTTATCATATATAGTTTAATAATTTGATTATAACTACATGTAGTTTACGTAAAGAAAAAACAAATAGTTTTATTCTACTGGTTCTAAAAATTCTAAATCTTTTATTTCTTCTAATTCTTTTATATCTCTATTTGTCATGAAACATATATCTTTGTATTTACAATGTTCACATCCTATATTTTTTCCTAATATCATTTTTGGATTTATTTCAAAATTTGCATTTTCAATATTATTTATACATTCATTTATTTTATTATCTGTTAATTTGATTATGTTATTTATTTGTTTTTCTGTCAATACTTTTGCATATCTATCAAAACCTTTGCTGGATAGTTTCATTCCATAAATCATTTCACTTTTTTCATAAGTTGTATCAAATATTGATATTTTACTTTCATTTCCTATTGTATAACCTTTTAGTTTTAATGAATCTTTTTGTTGTTCTCTTAATGTAATTCCAACTTTTCTATTATATTTAGAATCGTTTAAAATTTCTTGAATATAAAATCCTATTGTTTCTATATCTTTATCATAATTTTTTGTTAAGTATAGGTATATGGGTAATTGCATAGATAATCCATATGGTAAATAATTTAATTTTATATCTATTGAGTATGTTTTATAATCAATTATTACAACATTATTATCTTTTTTTAATATTTTATCTATATATCCTTTAAATGTAGTGTTAATAACTCCAGTTTTTTCAACAATTATATTTTTTTCATAATATGATTCATTCATGTTTCCTAAAGTATTTTGATATTCTATAGTTTTTATTACATTTTTTAAATTATCTAATACTTTTGCTATAAAATATTTATTTTTGAAACTTTCTGGATATGGGTTATTCTTTATATAATTGTCTACTGTTTTATCAAAATCAAAATTATCAACAAACGCTTTACTTAAAACATAATGATATAAATTTCCTATATAATTTCCTAAGTTTGTTTCAAATTCATCTAATTTTAAAATACTTGATATATAAAATTTAAAAGCACAATGATAATATGTATCCATATTTGAATAGCTCAAATTAAATTTATTATTTAAATATTTATATAAATTTTCTTTATTAATTATCTTATATCTATTATCGTAAGTATTATAATTTATTTGATAATTAGAATATAATAAACTTGTATTTTTATTTTTGTTATTGTATTTTATTAATTCATCTAAGTATTTTGTTAAAAATATTTTATTTAGTTCATTCGAATAATTAGTATATCCTATTTTTTTATCGATAACATTCATTTTATATTCATCAATTAAAACACTTGGATAGAATGATTCATTTAGATGTTTTTCCTTGTAAGTAATTGTTAAGTTTTTAATATTTGATATAACTTTATAATACAAATCCTTGTTTATATTATTCATTTCATAACTTTTTTCCATGTAATCAAATTTGATGTTATCATTTATATATTCTTCATCTTTTATTGTTATTGGAAATTTATTTAAGTTAAAACTAAGCAAAAACACATATTTATTATCATCAATAATATTATTTATAATGTTTAATTCATTAACTGCATTTTTATATTTTGTGTTTTCTAAGTTTGTTTTTTTCATTACTTCAATGATATTATTTTTAATACTTAAATAATCTTTTGTAAAATAGAATTTATTAAGAATATTTATTATTTTTTTTAGTATGTCTTTATTCTTTCTGTTATTCATATCAAATTTTATTTTTATGGAATCTATTAATTCTTCTATATTATTTGATAAATTGTTTATAAAATATTTCCCTATATTAGTTTGATATACGTTGTTGGTGTCTTTTATATTTATTGGAATATTATACATTTTAAATATTCTTTTTATTACTTTATAATAATTTGAATCTATGTTTGATATAAATATATTGTTAATATCTATGTTATTGTTTAATAATTTACTTATTTCTTCTGCAACAAATATAACTTCTTCTTCTAATGTATTAAATTTATATACATTATGATTGTAATTAGAATATTCTTTGTTAATAACTTTTATGCTTTCAACATTTTTTAATATATGATATTGATATTTTGTAATATAATCATATCCATATACTATTATTTCTTTATTGTTTATTAATTTTTTAAATAAACTATCTTTTATTAAATATTTGTCTATATTATTTTTTATGTTAAAAAGATTGTGTAATTTATAATTATTACTATCTTCTTCAACGTATTTAATATTATTTAAATAAAGATTTGCTATAGAATAATTTATATTATAACTAAGCATAGTTTGGTGAATTGTTTCTTCATTAAAATCTATTGTTAATTTTTTTATAAATTCTTCTAGGTTGAATATTTTTATATTTATTTTTGTATCTAATTCTCTTATTTTTTTTAATACTTCTTCTTTTATATTATCTGGAATAATTAAAATTATATTGTCTTTTATATTATTTATTAGTTCATTCATACTAATCACCACTATATTTATTTTATCAAATAAATAGATTATTGTCTTTTATTTATATAATAAATTTAATTTTAATATTAAATTTGATAATATTTCATTATCATTTAATTTGTTGATAGCAACACACTTTTTTCCTAAATCTTTAAAACTTGACCCTGAATGATATAATATTTTTCTATCTATTATTATAAATCTATCATGGAATGTATCATTTTTTATTATTTTTACATTGTTATATTGTTTATTATATTTTTTTATTGATGTAGTAAAGTATGAAAGAACCAATTATAAAATAAAATCCTATGTAAATATTAATACTAAAAACAATAATATATACACCAATATTAATAATAATAGAATTTAGATTGTTGATCATTTGACTAAATATATAACTGTATGTTACCAAATCGGTTGTAAATCTGCTTAAAAATAGTCCACTTCCCATCTTATCAAAAAGAATTGTTTTTGTATTTAGTATACTTTTGCAATAATTATATTTTTTTTTTAACAGCTCTTCCCTGAAAATTATAAAATATTTTGTTATTTAAGTAAGTAAAAAAACTTGTAATTATATTTGTTATGAAAAGTAGTATAGAAACATATAAAACTATTTTTAGATTATTTGATGTAATGTCTTCAATAATCTTTGCTGTAAATAAAGGACTTATCGTTCCTAAAACTCCTATTATAAAGGTCAATATTATAAATATTATTAAATTCTTTTTATAAGGTTTGAAATATTTCCAAACGCTTTTTAAATTATATTTAGTTTCTTTCATATCAATTTCTTCTAAATATAATTTATCAAAGATTATTATATTTGTAAATTCTTTTGCTTTATACATAATAAAATGTTTTTAATTCTTTAAGCGTAGCATTATGCATGATATAATAAATTGTAGGTGATAAGTATGCCAAGATGGACAATAGAACAAGAAACTGCAATTAATGAATGTGGTCAAAATATAATTGTTTCTGCTGGAGCAGGTAGTGGTAAAACAGCAGTATTAACAGAAAGAGTTATTAGAAAATTAAAAAGTGGTGTTAGTATAAAAAATATGTTAATTCTAACTTTTACTAATAATGCAGCTCATGAAATGAAAGATAGAATACGTAGATCTATAAAAAAAGAAGCAGAAAATGACTTGAATTTAAAAAAAGAATTAGATTACATAGATAATGCTTATATTACTACATTTGATTCATTTGCACTTTCAATAGTAAAAAAATACCATTATTTAATTGATATAGGTAATGACATAAGTATTATAGATTCTAGTATAATAGATTTAAAAAAAGAAGAAATACTAGAAGATATATTTGAAGAAAACTATAAAAATAATAATGCTTTATTTTTAAAATTAGTTGATTTATTATGTGTAAAAGATGATAAAAAGTTAAAAGAATTAATACTTAATATAAATAGTAAAATAGATTTGTTAGAAAATAAAAATGAATATTTAAATAACTATATAGAGAATTATTACAATGATAATTTTATTAATAGTATTATAACTGATTATACTAATTTATTGTTAGAGAAAATAAATACTATAAAAAAATTGTTGATAAGTTTATCTAGTGAAGTTGATGGAAAATATATTGATAAATACTATTTAGAGTTAGATAACTTATTAAAATCTACAGATTATGATTCTATAAGAATCAATTCAAATGATATTAAATTAAGTCCATTAAGAAATGCTACTGAACTTGGTAAAAGCATAAAGAAAGAAATAAATGAGATAATTAAAGATATAAATAACATGTGTTATTATACACTAGATGATATTAAAAATAATCTTATTAATACTAAAGATTATGTTAGTGCAATAATAAATATAATTAAAGAATTAGATATTAAGATAAATAAATATAAAAGAAGTATTAATAAATATGAATTTAACGATATAAGTATTATGGCTATTAATATAGTAAAGAATAATAAAGAAGTTAGAGATGAACTTATAAATAGTTTTAATGAAATATGTGTTGATGAATACCAAGATACTAGTGATTTACAAGAAAGCTTTATAAATTTAATAAGTAATAATAATGTATATATGGTTGGAGATATTAAACAAAGTATATATAGATTTAGAAATGCTAATCCATTGTTATTTAAAAATAAATATGATAGATATATGGCGCATGATGGTGGTATGAAAATAGATTTAGTTAAAAACTTTAGAAGTAGATTTGAAGTATTAGATGACATCAATATTATGTTTAATTTAATTATGGATAACTATATTGGTGGTGCAGAATACAGTGAAAGTCATAATATGGTATTTGGTAATACTACATATATTGAAGAAGGAAAGACTAATCAAAATAATAATTTAGAAATATATAATTATGTATATGATAAAGAATTAGGATATAAAAAAGAAGAGATAGAAGCTTTTGTTATTGCAAAAGATATAAAAGATAAAATAAATAATAAATACCAAATATTTGATAAAGATGAAAAAATATTAAGAGATATTGAATATAAAGACTTTGTTATATTGATGGATAGAACTACTAATTTTGATTTATATAAAAAGATATTTGAATATGTTGGTATACCTACTACTTTATATAAAGATGAAAATATAGTAATTGAGAATGAACTTTATTTAATAAAAAATTTAATTAATTTAATTGTTAAAATGAATAATAAGGAATATGATACTAGTTTTAAGTATAGTTTTGTATCAGTTGCAAGAAGTTATTTAAGTGATTTTAATGATGATGATATATTTAATATATTTTTAAATAATAAATTTATGGATAATGAAATATTTATAAAATGTAATGAAATTGTTAAAAGTATTGATAGTATGAGTAATCAAGAAATACTTGAAAATATTGTTGATAAGTTTGATGTTATTAACAAATTTATTAGTGTTGGTAATATAGATAATAAAACTATGATAATAGATTATTTATATAAAACTTTTGGAGATTTAGATAGTATTGGATATGGTATAGAAGATGTTAGTGATTACTTGGATAATATTATTAGTAAAGATAAACAAATTAAAATAAATATGACAGATACTAGTGGAAATACTGTTAAAATAATGACAATACATAAATCTAAAGGATTGGAGTATCATATATGTTATTTTAGTGGATTTGATAAACCTTTTAATTTAAGTGAGTTAAAGGATAAAATACTCTATGATAATAAGTATGGTATTATTACTCCTATAAATAATGAGGGATTAGATGATGTTATTACTAAATACATTGTTAAAGATAATTATATAAAAGAAGATATTAGTGAAAGGATTAGACTTTTATATGTTGCAGTTACTCGTGCTAAGGAAAAAATGATTATAGTTGGTAATTTTAATACCGAAGATAGTTTCGGTGTAGAGGGAAATGGTGTAATAGATAATAGAATAAGAAGTAAATATAAGAGTTTTAAAGATATAATTATTTCTATTCGTTCTAGAATATCTAATTATTTTTTTGATGTTGACTTGAATACAATTAATTTAACACATGAATATAATAATGTTAAAACATATAATATTAGTGATAATGTTGAAATTATAGAAGATAAAATTAATATAAAAGAAATTAATGTGGAAAAAGAAGAAGTTATTAACAAACATTTTAGTAAAGAAAATCTTAGTATTATTGATAATATAACTAAAAATAATATAGAGTTAGGAACATATTTGCATGAATTATTTGAAAGTATTGATTTAAAAAATCCAGATTATAGTGATTTAAATGAAAGTGATTTTAATTATGTAAATAAATTGTTAAGTAATGATATTATGAAAAATGTTAATAATGCTAAAATATATAAAGAATATGAATTTATATATGAAGAAAGCAATGAAAAATATCATGGTATTATAGATTTAATGTTGGAATATGATGATTATATTGATATTATAGATTATAAATTAATGAATACGACTAGTCCAGAATATATTGACCAATTAAATGGTTATAAAAATTATATAGAAAATAGTTTTGGTAAGAAAGTTAATTTATATTTATATAGTATTATTAATAATGAATTTGTTGAGTTGTATATTTAATAATATAGTAGAAAAAAAGTAAAGATTATAAAATTATTTCTTTACTTTTTTAGTTGCTTAATTCAGTACTATACCAGTAATAATTATTATTTTCATTTAATTTAAATGTATGTTTATATGTATTAAAATCGTTAATGTTTTCTTCTATATATTTAATAGCATCATCTTTATTAGTATATGGATCTTCTTTCATGATATCATTTTTATTCGTAGTTTTTAAAATAGATATTTCTCCTTGTAAATCAACTATAAATCCAGCTTTTTCATATACAACTAAATCTTCATTATTAAATTCATAGTTTAAAATTTTATTGATTTTATTTATTGGAGATGCCCCTGAATTCATAAACGCTACATAATATTTTTCATTTTGTTCAACAATTCCACCTGAAATTTTAAATGTTTTAGTATCTATAGTATTAATATTATACATTTTTTTCATTTCTGAAATTAAATCAGATTCTAATACATATTTATCAGCTCTACATTTATTAGTACTTCCACACATATTTGATGTAATTTCTTCTTCTGTACTAGTTTCTTTTACAATGTTGTACGCATGTGCTAATAATAATTTTGAATTTAAACTATTTATATTTTCCAATTTCCCTTCGTATGCATCTTCATCATAATCATAGTATTCATTATAATTATCAATTAAATCTGTTTCAGGTTTTACTGGTACATAGCTTAAATATTCTTCTATTTCTTTGTCAGATAATTTATTACTTTCAGTTGTAGTTGTACTAGGTGTTGTTATTGAATTTAAATTTTTCACTTTTTTATCGCTTTCTAACTTTTCATAAATAATATATCCTATAAGACTTAATATAACCACAATAAGTAAGATTATTACAACAACTATAGCTTTATTTATTTTTTTAGTTTCTTCCATAATTACACCTTCCTATTATAAATATAACATATATAGTTAATAATCTATCACTAATTTTTACATAAAAGTGTAAAACTTTACAATAAAAAAAAGGAAATGCAAATTTTTTCATAATAATATAAGTAGGAGGGTTTTTAATGGAAGAAAATAATTTGTTTTATATAGATGGATATAGTTTAGATAAATATCAAGTAGAATGTGTTAAATGTGATAAAAATTTGTTAGTTGTAGCAGGTGCTGGATGTGGGAAAACAAGTACTATTTTAGGTAAGGCAAAATATTTAATTTATAATGATGTCAAAGAAAGTGAAATACTTTGTATTAGCTTAACTAATGAAGCAACTAATGGATTAAAAAATAAATTATGTAAAATAGGATTAAATGTAGATTGTTATACATTTCATAAGTTAGGTTTAAATATAATTAATAAATATTATAATAAAGTAAATATATATGATAATAATTATTTAGAATATATAGTAAATGAGTATTTTTTAAGTGTTGTAAAATATAGTTATAGAAAATATTTAATTATGTTATTATTTAAAAAAAATAAATATGATGAAATTGTTAATAGTAAAGAATTTATGTTGTATAAAAAAAATATATTGACTTTTATTAATTTAGTTAAAAATAAAGGATATGATATTAATTTTATATATGATTTATATAAGAAGAGTATTTATAAAATTACATTTAAATTTATTTTAGAAATATATAAAATTTATGAAAATGAACTTAATAGTTCTAATAGTATTGATTTAAATGATATGATTATAAAATCTAGAGAGTTAGTTGATAAGTATAAGATTAAATTAAAATATAAATATATAATAATAGATGAGTTTCAAGATAGTAGTAAAATTAGATTGAATTTAATAAGAAGTATTATGAAATATAATAATGCTAAAATAATGTGTGTTGGTGATGATTATCAAAGTATTTATAGATTTGCTGGAAGTGATATTGAATTATTTTTAAATTTTAAAAAATATTTTGATGATAGTGAAATTATGTATTTAAAGAATACTTATAGGAATAGTAAAGAATTGTTGTATATTTCTAATAATTTTATTTGTAAAAACAGGTATCAATTTAAGAAAGAATTGTTTAGTAATAAGAGTAATAATAAACCTATAAAAATATATTTTTGCAGTAATAAAATAAAGGGTTTAAAAAATTTAGTTAGATTATGTAAAGAAAATTATATGATAATTGGCAGAAATAATGTTGATATAAAATATTATGTGGAAAAAGGTATAGATATTAACAGTGCAAATTATTTTACAGTTCATAAATCTAAAGGACTTGAAAGTGATAATATTATTTTAATTAATTTAAGTGATAATGTTATGGGATTTCCTAATAAAATAAAGAATAATAAAATAATTAATTATTTGTTCGATAAAGAATTATATAAGTATGATGAGGAAAGAAGATTATTTTATGTTGCGATAACTAGAACTAAGAATAATGTTTATATGTTGGTAGATAAAAATAATATGTCTATTTTTGTTAAGGAATTATTAGATGATTATAAAAATTTTATTGAGATAATTAAATAGTAGATTTTATTAAAGTATAGTAGTATATTATTGATAGGTGATGAGTTTGTGAAGAAAAAAATATTATTAACTATTTGTATTTTAATTGGTGTTTTAGTTACTGTATATATGTTTTTACCTAATAAGGTTGCTGTACTGGGATACCATAATATTATAAACTTTAATGATGAGAGTAATGATATGAGTATTTTTGTTGATAAGTTTGATAAGGAAATGAAGTATCTTAAAAATATGGAATTTAAGAGTTTAACCTTAGATGAGATGAATGATTATATGAATGGTAAATTAAAAGTTAGTAAGAGAAGTGTATTAATAACATTTGATGATGGATATAGAAGTAATTATGAATATGCTTTTCCAATTTTAAAAAAATACAATTTAAATGCTGTTATATTTATTATTGGTAAGGAAACTTTAAATAATGATGATACTTATTTTAATAAAGAACTTATTGAAAAAACTAGAAAAGAATACCCTAATATTGAATTTGCTTCTCATAGTTTTGATATGCATGATAATCATGGTGCTAGAATCATGAGTTATGAAGAAATTTTAAATGACTTTAATGAGCAGAAGAAAGTTATTGACACTAAATATTTTGCTTATCCGTATGGAGAATATAATGATAAAATGATAAATGCTTTAAAAGAAAATAATTTCAATTTAGCGTTTGGTTTTGGGTATAAGAGTGATTTTAAAAAAGCATATAAAACTGATAATAAATATGTCATTCCAAGACTTAGCATTAATTCTAGTATGCCACTTTGGAAATTCAAATTAAGATTATTTATGACAAATTAAAATAGAATATAGTGAAGCTTATATTCTATTTTTTGTGTCTGAATATTATAAATCATATATAATACACAATCTTTACTCGCTTTAATACTCAGCACTCTTAAAGTATATCATTTTATAAAGTAAATATATTTATTTTGTTTAAAAGTGGTGTTTTTATGTCTGTTTGCATTTATTTATCAATTATTTTACTTTTTTGTTATTCTTAGAGTATTTATAATAGTTAGCAAGGTTACACCTGTATCTGCAAAAACAGCCAAATACATATTTGCATAACCAAAGATACTTAGTAATAGTATAATTATTTTAACTAACATTGCAAATATTAAATTTTGTTTTACTATATATTTTGTATATTTAGAAATTTTTATTGCTTCAGGTATTTTATCTAATTCATCTGATACAAGTACAATATCACTTGCTTCAATTGCAGAATCAGAACCAACATTTCCCATAGATATTCCAATATCTGCTCTTTTTAACACTGGTGCATCATTTATTCCATCACCTACAAAAATTGTTGTTTCAGTTTTACTAACTAATTCATAATTTTTAAATTTATCTGTTGGTAGCATTTCATATTTTATTTGATCTATGCCTAGTACATTTCCAATTGTTAATGCAACTTCTTTTTTATCTCCAGTAAACATGTGAGTTTTAATTCCTTGTTTTTTTAATTTTTGTATCGTATCATATGCATTTTCTTTTATTCCATCATCTAAAGTAATGGATGCTATGTGTTTTCCATTTATATTTAAATGAAGAATTGTATCATCATTACAATCACATATTTTTTTATTTCCTATTTTTATGTGGTCATTTTTTAAATCAAACTCTATTCCTTTACCTTCAATTTCTTTAAAATTTAATACATCTTTGTTATTTATTTTTTTTGATGGCAATTTCATAATTGCTTTTGCTATAGGATGATTAGATAATGATTCGCCTTTTTTTAATATTTCTATAACTTTTTCTATAGAATAATTACCATTAAATACTTCTATATCTGAAACAGTGATTGTACCATAAGTTAGTGTTCCAGTTTTATCAAATATAATATTTTTTGCATTACTTAAATTATCTAAATAATCACTACCTTTTATTAGTATTCCTTTTTTACTAGATACACCTATTCCAGTAAAGTATGATAATGGAACACTTATTGCTATAGCACAAGGACATGAAATTACTAGGAAAGTTAATCCTCTATAAATTGCATCATTTAATTCAACATTAAAAATTAGTGGTAAAAATATAATAATTAAGATGGCTAATATGATTACTGCTGGAGTATATATTTTTGATATCTTTGATATCATTGTTTCTGTTTTTGTTTTTTTATCTGTTGCGCTTTCTAGCAAATCTAATATTTTTGCTACAGTAGAATCATTATATATCTTTGTAGCTTTCATTTCAATTACTTCACCCATGTTTATTGAGCCAGATAATAATTCATCATTTTTATCTTTTTCTACTAAATCTGATTCTCCTGTTAAGCTAGACATATCGAATGATGAATTGCCTTTTACAATTACTCCATCTACTGGAACTTTTTCGCCTTTTTTAACAACTAGTATATCTCCAATATTTATTTTTTCTACTTCTATTTTTTGAACTTTGTTATTCTTTTTTAAATTTGCATATGGTTCTTTAATATCTAATAAGTCTTTTATAGAACGTCTTGAATTGTTAATTGCTTTTTCTTCCAATATTTTGCCTATTGTATAAAGTACGATTACCATCATACCTTCCATTACTTCACCAAGTAGTAATGCTCCTATACATGATATTGTTATCAATAAATTTTCATTTATACTATGACTTTTTATTAATAATTTTATTGCGTTAATAGTTGTTCTATATAGTAGTAATGTATATGATATGATGTATAATATTATTTTTAATGTATTTGGTATTTTTATAAAATAAGATAAAGAACATAAAATTATTGCGATTATTAAAATACTTAAGTGATATTCTTTTTTTATTTCTATTTTTTCTTCTGATAAGTATGAATCTGGTTCTACACTTTTTACTATGCTATTTAATTCATTTAATGTAAATTCTTTTTCAGATTCATATGATAAAATTGAAGTGTTAAAATTTACTATTACGTTATTTATATCATCTCTTTTATTTAATGTTTCTTCTATTTCTCTAGCACAATTTGCACAATCTAAATTATTTATATTATATTTATATTTTTTCATTTGTTTCTCCTTTATGGCCTATGTGTGATAAGGCTATTTCGAAAACTTCTTTTACATGTTCATCATCTAAAGTATAATATACTTCTTTCCCCATTTTTTTGTATCTAACAATGTTGTTTATTCTTAAAATATTTAGTTGGTGAGATATTGTTGATTTTGTCATGTTAAGGACGTTTGCAATATCACATACGCACATTTCATTATTATCTAAAGTATTAAGTATTTTTATTCTAGTTTGGTCCCCTAATATTTTAAAAAAGTTAGACATGTCTTCTATTGTTTTTAGTTTTAGCATATTTTTTTTAGATTGTTTTACTTTGTGTTCATGTATTATATTACAATCACACATTAAATTAGTTTTGGTTGACATATTAATTCTCCTTACAATTATATTATAGTTGAATGATTATTCAATTGTCAATATTATTATATGAAAAAAAGAATAATTTATAAATATTTATTTATTATTCTTTCTATCTCTGTTTTATAATTTCTTTTTATTATATAATCTTTAAATTTATAATCTTTTATATAATGTTCTTTTATAAACTCTTTATTTATTCCTATTATTATTACTACTTTTGTATTAAATTTCTCTTCTTTATTTAATTCTTCCATTATTGTTATTGCATTATATGGATTCAT
>CAKONF010000016.1 GCA_934097015.1 uncultured Bacilli bacterium
TTTATTCTTGTTAAAAAGTATGCGTAAGTTAATCCTACAAGAATTAAAAGTACTAAAAATATTCCTGTTGTACTTACTATTATCTTCTGCTTTCTATTCATAATATACTCACTACCTTTCTTTTATTATGACAATTATATTATATCTTTTTATAATTTAATTTACAATGGGCCTATAGTACTAATTATATATTATAAATATAAAATAATTTGTCGTTTTTTCACACAAAAAAGACTTTATTTTTACTTCTTGTTTATACCCCCCCCCCGAACAAAATTTCGAGGTCGGGAGAGAAGTATAAAGTCTCATATTATCTTTTTTTATGAATAGAAAATTTGCTTTTAGGTATTTCTACCTTAAATATAATATATCAAAGTTAGAGCTTGTTGTAAATATATTTTATATAATTTTTTGTAATTCTGAAATTAATTTATCAAATCCCATTGTATTTACTATATAACTTCTTTCTTTAGATTCAAAAATAGTATTTAAATTTTCATTAGTTAAATCATATTTATTATTTCCATCTATTTTATATTCTAAACCAAAATATACATTAAAAGCATAACCATCAACATATGAAACATAATATACATTTTTGTCTTCCTCGTTAATAAAATCCATTATATCTACTATAACATTATTTTGATGTCCACCAACTTCATTCATATGTTTATGTTCTACTATTACATAATTATTATTAATTTTTAAAAATAAATCGGGTAATTTTTTATTATGTTTTTTATAATAAGGATATGTTATACCAGCTGCATTAATAATAGCTTTAAATTTAGATTCATCACCTTTATCTGGATTTAAATAATAATTATTATCACCAAAATCAAAATGTTTAATTCCATGCCTTTTTGCTTGCTCTCTTAACTTTCTTGTTCCTTTATCACCATTTCTTTTATGAGCATAGCTGTCACATGCTACTTGTAAAATAGTATTGGTATATCCATGTTCTAAATACATGCTATGTCTATCTTCTATATAATTTTTTATTAAATTTAATTGTTCATCAAAACTTAATTTAAAAAATTTTTTCTTAGCAATATCTTGAGTATGACAATAAAAATTAAAAGGAAAGAAATGTATATTTTTTGTTGTACGTAATATATTAATTATTTTTTTTGCCAATACTTCATCTTTTGAATAATCATTATTTTTATTTAAAGTAGATATTGTTGTAAACAAATTTATTAAATCACTAAAAGCTCTCGTTAATTCATTTTCCTCACCAGATACTCTTGGTATTATTATTAATTCTTTATCTGTTTTAAAATTTTCATCTAACATACTAGATGGGTTATTTAAACTATATTTTAATATTTCTTTATTATTTAACATCCAAATTCTCCTCACTCAAATTATCAATTGACATTTCTATAATTGCCCTTGCAGTCTTATAATCAAGTCTTCTTCTTCTTGTTCCATCTTTTGCATTACCTTTAAAAGGTGATAAATTTAAATCCATTGTTTCCAATCGATATATTTCTAATAACCTATTACATTCTTTTGCTAATTTTTTTATATCAATTTTTATATCTAAAACTTCAACAATTGTTATTAAACGAGAACTATTTTTTATATTTTTTAAATCATAAGATAATTCTTCTATTGGCATAAATTCTATTTTTTTATCTACACTTGCCATATCAACAGCCCTAATTGCTAATTTTCCATCAACTTTATTAAAATTTATTTTATATTTTTTTAAAGGAATTAAAGCTTTTGATTTTATATTTTCTAAAGTATCAATATATTTATCTTCAACATACATTTTAATACATTTATTTCTTTTATTATTAAAGCATACTACACATACAGGATTTTCTGTATCTAAAAAAGGATTATCTACAAGTATAGTTATACAATTAATTCTAGAATACACATTATTTATAAAACTACTATTAATAAATGTCTCTGGAATTATTGCAACTACATAATCTTGTGCTTCTAACATTTTAACTAACGCTAATTGATAAAGATCAGTATATAATTTAAAATAATCTTCTAAACCACACATAATTTTTTTCCTTTTTGCACTATAATTTGTTAAATATGGTGGATTAGTAATTATAATAGCATTATCAAGATGTGGTATATTTTTCAAACTATCATTATATATCCAATTTAAATTAATATCTATATCAAGTCCTTCAGTTTTTTTAATACCATATTCTTTTTTACAAGATAATAAGTCTCCATCCCCTGCAAAAGGATCATAAGCTATAGAACAATGACTTTTTTTTATAAACTCTTTTATTTGTGGTTTTAACCATAAATCTTTTTTTGTAAAATACTGCCCTAGTTGTTGTTTATTCATATTTATCATAGTCCTCTCTTATTAATTTTGTATCTCAATAATATTGTATCAAATTGTAAATAAAATGTCTTTATTTTCCCTAAATTTTTTTAAATAAAAAAGTGTTAGACATCATTTTATATCTATTCACTTTTTTCATAGTCACAATTAGAACATTTAATAACACCATTTTTATCAACTAATAAATTTTTACATTCAGGACATAATTCTCCTGTAGGTATATACCAAGTAGCAGTTTTACATTTTGGATAATTATTACATCCATAGAAGATTTTATTTTTTCTTGTTGTTCTTTCAATTATTTTACCTTCTTTACAAATAGGACAATCACAAATTTCTTTAACAACTTTTTCTTCTTTCTTTATATATTTACACTCAGGATAATTACTACAAGCAGTAAATTCTCCATATCTTCCTTTTCTAATTACTAAATCATTACCACATAAAGGACATTTTTCTCCAGTTGGAGTTGGAGCTTTTTTCTCCATATCAGTAAATGCTTTTTCTACTAATGGTTCAAAATCATTATAAAATTCTTTTAATACTTTTATATTATCTATTTTATCATCAGCAATTAAATCAAGTTCATTTTCCATATTTGCAGTATATTCTACATTTATTATATTTGAGAAAAATTCTTGTAATTTATCAGTAGTTTCAATTCCTACTTCTGTTGGATAAAACTTTTTATCTTTAACAATTACATAAGCTCTTTGTTTTAAAGTCTCCATAGTTTTAGCATAAGTAGATGGTCTTCCTATACCCAAACTTTCCATTTCTTTTATTAAACTAGCTTCAGTATATCTAGCTACTGGTTTAGTAAAATGTTGTTCTTTCTTTATCTCATTAGATTTAAGTTCATCACCAACACATAAACTAGGTAGTTCTATATCTTCACTATTCATAAAATCTTTATAAGCTTTCATAAATCCATCAAACACAGTAACTTGTCCTGTTGATTTAAATTCATAATCATTATTAATAAGTATTATACTAGTTTGTTTAACTTTAGCATCTCCCATTAAACTAGCTAACGCACGGTAATATATAATACTATAAACTTTATATTCATCAGGTGTTAAATATTTTTTAACACTAGCTGGAGTTCTTCTTATACTAGTTGGTCTAATAGCTTCATGAGCATCTTGAACATTTTCTGTTTTTTTAGAAACTTTTACCTTTCCAACATATTTTTCACCATATTCTTCTTTTATAAAATTCATAGTATCATTAACAAATATATCAGATAATCTTGTAGAATCAGTTCTCATATAACTAATTAAACCTACTGTTTCACTTCCAACATCTTTTCCTTCATATAATTTTTGAGCTATACTCATTGTCTTTGAAGAACCAAAATTATACTTAGTAGAACAAGCTTGTTGCAAAGTAGAAGTTGTAAAAGGCATAACACCTTTTTTATTTTTTTCTTTAGTTTCTATATTAGAAACAATAAATTTATCAGATAATTCACTTAATACCTTATCAGTATCATTTTCATTTTTTAATTCAATTTTCTTACCTTTATATTTTTCTAAATTACTTTCCAATTCATCAAATATAGCCTTAACTGTCCAATATTCTTCAGGAACAAATGCTTCTATTTCTCTTTCTCTATCAACGATTAATTTTAATGCAACACTTTGTACTCTACCTGCAGATTTACCACCAGTCTTAGATTGCATTAACTTTGATAATCTAAATCCAATTATTCTATCTAATATTCTTCTAGTTTCTTGACTTTTAACTAAATTATAATCTATCTTTCTTGGATGTTTCATAGCTTCTTTTATAGCAGGTTCTGTTATTTCATTAAACAAAACTCTTTCATAATCATTATTCTTAAGTCCAATAGAATCAAATAAATGCCAACTTATAGCTTCTCCTTCACGATCTGGGTCTGTTGCTAAATAAACAATATCAGATTCCTTAGATTCTTTTTTTAATTCATTAATAACTTTTTTCTTTCCAGCTATAGGTATATAATTAGGTTTAAAATCATTTTCAACATCAACACCTAACCCAAATTTACCACTAGTAGACAAATCTCTAACATGTCCTTTACTTGATACTACTTTATATTCATTTCCTAAATATTTCCCAATAGTTTTAGTTTTACTTGGGGACTCAACTATTACTAATTTCATAACATTTTCCTCTCAACTTATATAATAATATAATTAAATTAAAAAAAAATCAACATTATTATAGTAAAGATATATTTTTTTCATTTATGATACATATTTAATTCATACGCTGAGTAGTAATAAAAAACACAAGTTTATATTTATAATCATTATGTAAGAAAAAAATCACTTAATGTGATTTTTAAAGCATAGCAACTATTTTTTCAGATAATTTTGTTATTTTTAATATTTTTTGAATTGGAAATCCTTCTTTTTTTAATTCTTTCGCTAAAGATAACTTTTCTTCTTGTAAGGCTCGTTTATTTTGTTTTAACACTTGTTTATCTTGCTCAAGTTCTTGCTCCTTCATTTCAAGCTCTCTCTCATGCTCAAGCGCCATCTCCTGTTTTACCTTCTCAGCTTCTATATAATTATATGTTACTAGATCTCCTTCTCTAAAATCTAATCTTGACATATAGTCCATTATATTTTCCACTTCCCTTCCTACTTTTCCTATTATTTTCCTCTTATCTTGTTCTACAAATATTATTAATAATTTATCCAATTCATTTAATTCATCTTCATTATATGCTTTCTTTCTTAACGAGTCAAGATTAATATGTAAAATATCTATATATTTATATATATTTCTGCAATATTTTGATGTGTATATTTTTGCATCATATACTACTTCTTTATCTCCTACTGCATCATAATTATCTACATTTATTAATATTGTTTTATTCTTATATTTATTTTTATTACTTAAACGACTACAATATTGTTTAAATAAATAATGATAATTTTTATTAATGTGATATTCTTTATTACTCATATTCATTTCTAATATTATATAAATATCTTTATATTGATATATAATATCACTTCTAGTTATTTCACTATATGCACTATTACTAGCATATTCATTATTTACTATTTTTAAATTATTTTTTAAATCATTTAAATCATATCCTAATAAATAATGTATCAATTTACATATATAATCATGTGAACATTTATTTAAAAATACATTTCTAAATATCAAATCATTTTTTAAATCAAATAACAGATTTTTATCATTAATAATATCTTCAAAATTGTAAGTTTTCATTGTTTATATCATTTTCCTTCCTTTAGGACCCTCACTATATATTATTATCGAAAAATCTGCATTTCCTTTTTTTTTCTTTAATTTTTTTTAAAAAATTTAAATAAACAACAAATAATAAAAATTATATACTACAAAAATATATTTTTTGTATAAATTTAGTATCCCGTTATTGCAAGTTCCATATAATAACACATGACAATTTATTTAAAAAAAAAAATTACAATAAATTTATAAAATATTGTAATTTTTTTTGATTATTTAATAATCATTTTATGTTTAAAAATTAATAAACTAATATACTACTAGTAGGCGAATTTTTTTCTCTTCAACGCCAGTATCTTTATCACTTTTTTAAAAACTGTCAGTTAGTAAGAATCGTATATGGATCTTCTACTGTCCCATCTCCACCATTTATTAGTACACTATCCTTTAGATTGATACTAGGGCGCAAAGCGTAAGTGAGGTGGACGAGGTAGCCGCTGATGAGACCATGCGACCCATAAACGAGCCACTCGTACGCAAATAAACCATTATAGAGGTACGGAGACGAAAGCCACCAAGAAGAAGTTATAGATGAATTATACAAATAATATGATTTGTTTGTTTGACCATATTTATATGCTCCTGCGAATGACACTTCATCGGCAGTTAAAAGTCCTATTGGATATTTTAAATCTCCATTTGTCTTATTTCCATTTGATAATGTTGTTTCATTTACTGTAAATCTAGAATATGTATTATTTGCATTTTCTGCACATTTAAATGTTGGTTTTGATATTGTTATATCTGTTGTTCCTGCGCTATATTGTAATCTTTCGACTGATGAATAATGAGTAGCATTCGTTGCATAACCTAGTTGTGACGCATCCCAACCAATACCATTTGATGCAAGGGTTTTATCATTGCAAAACAATGTATCTGCTAAATACTCTTCATAATTAGTTTTTAAATTATCTTCATACCACTTATCTACTTTTTGTTTTATTAAACTATCATTAATATTCTCATGTGTTGCATCATATGTTGTACTTCCTGCTGTTCCATACATATATCCTACATATGCGTTGTCATCATAATTAGAATTAAATTTCGTTTTTATTACATTACCACTTGAATCTTTTGCAACATCATCTAGTATAAGTCTTATTGAACCATCTCCATTTATTCTTACTATTCTCCAAACTTTATCTGCAAATAACACATAATTATCTAATACATTTCCTCTAAAGTAATAACTTGTTCCATAGTCATCTGGTGCATTATTTAATACTCTGTCATTTTCTCCACTTATACTTGTAAATTCTGTAACTGTTGAACCCATTACTGTTCTATTACCTCCACCTTTTTCTGCACTTGCTAATATTGCATCTTTTAATGCTATTTTATCATTCTTATCATCTGGCTCATTCTTTTCATCATTATCTTTATTATCAATTTCTTTAGTATCTATAACTATTTTTTTAGACTCTTTATCCTTACAAATATATATTTCTTTATCCTTTATATCATCAAAATCCTTATTCTCACTTAAATATTGGTTAGTAATTAAATAACCGACAGTGACTTTTATACAAACATCTGATTCTTGCATTTTTTCTTGTAATCCAGAACAATTCTTTTTATTTTCTTCTAGAATAGAATTATAAGCAGCTAAACTATCGTCACCATCGAATAATTCTCTATCAGTATCATCATCACAATTATCTATTTGAACTGCTAATACATTTGCTGCTTCTTTTATTGCATTTAAATTTTCCTTAGTTATAGCTTTTTTTGTATTATCAAAAGCACCAAATCCTTTAGTAGCAGTAATAGTTATTACCAAACTTAATATAACAATAACAGCAAGCAATTCAACTAATGTAAAACCTTTCTTATTCATTATTATCATCCTTTCTAGAATAAATACAACCACAATAATTTTGTCTATATAAATTATATTTATTAGATAATTCTATAGATCTCTTATATCCATTTTGTTTTTTAAAATCACTAGGTAAATACTTAACACCATATATTTTTTCTAACACTAATCCTATTTCATTAATAACATTACTTAATTTATAAGGACTAACAGTTAACGTTGTACAAAAATAATCAAAATTCATTTCTTTAGCTTTTTTACAAACATATTCTAATCTTAACCTATAACATTTATGACAACGTATACCTCTTTCAGGAGCACTTTCTAACCCCTTAGCCATTTCATGAAATACATTATTATCATTATCACATTCCAAATATTTTAAATTATACATTTCTATTATTCTTATTTGTTCTTTCTTTCTTTTTTTATATTCTTCTACTGGTTCTATATTAGGATTATAATATATTATAGTAATATCAAAATAATCTTTTAATCTTTCTATACATGTAGTAGAACATGGAGCACAGCAAGAATGCAACAATAATTTTGGTTTATATTTTAATTCACTTATTATTTTATTCATTTCTACATCATAATTCATAAACTATCCCTCATATGGTATAAACACTAAGTTATCTAATTTATTAGAATCTAAATTTATAGTACCCTTCTTATCATTTAAAGAAGCATAAATATCATTATATTTATTAAGTACATCAACAGATTTAGAATTAGCAACTACAGTATTACCATCATTCATAACTATTTTAAATCTATCTTTTGATATAATACTACCATCAACACTAGTTTGTGGATAATATTCTACACTATTAATTTCATATATAATATTATCATTTAATTTACTATATCCATTAATAAAATCATTATACATATCTTTATCTATTTCATTAACAAGTATTGGAACACCGACAATATTATATTTATTACTAACAATATTTCCATTACTTAATACTATTTTATTAATATCTTTATAATAAAACAAGACTTTATTTTCATCTATATCTATTATTATTTTATGTCCAAACCACTTCTTTACTTTAACATCATTTACAAGTTCTATACTTTTTATTTTTTTCTCTATTGTATTAGAAGTATATCTCATAATAGATGGATAATCTTTTAAATTAGATACTCTTAATATTTCACTATCTTTAACTAATATATTTCCATTTATTTCAAAATGTTTAATTGGACTATTAATTAAATCATATAAAAAATAACATATAATATATAAAAATAATATAAATACTAATGTTCTTTTCTTATTTAATCTCTTCTTTTTTTTCTTTTTCATATAATCCCTACTTTATTATATTTTTAATTATATCATATATTTTAGTACTACTATTTTTAATACATAAACTAGCCATATTATTTTTTAATTCATTACTAAATTTTATATCTAAACATTTATCTATACTATCACTTAATATATCTTTATTTAAATCTTTTTCTTCTATCATAATACAAGCATTATTATTTTTTAAAGATAATGCATTATAATATTGATGATTATTTGCAACATATGGACTAGGTATAATAATACTAGGTAATCTAAGTGCTAATATTTCACTTAAACTACTAGCACCAGCACGACTTACTATAACATCAACACTTTTTAAAAGTCCAACCATATTATCTATATATGGATATATATGAACATTTTTAGGAAATTTATTTTTATTAAATTCATCATAATAATTTTTACCTGTTATATAAATACAATCATAATTTTTATTACCAATACTTTTTAAATACTCTATCATTTTATTATTAATAGAATTAGATCCTAAACTACCACTAACTATAAGTACTAATTTTCTATATTCTTTTACACCATAGACACTTTTTTTTACTTGTTTACTATCTATAGCATTTTCACTACATGGATTTCCAGTAAAATATACTTTACTTTTATCTTTAAAATAAACAGATGAGTCTTTAAAACTAACTCCAACTCCATCAACTATTCTAGATAAAATTTTATTAGATTTACCAGGAATACTATTTTGTTCATGTATAAATGTTTTTATTTTAAGTTTATGTGCTGCAAGTATTACAGGATATGTTACATATCCCCCAACACCTATTACAATATCAGGTTTAAAATCTTTCATAATATTAATACACTTTTTATATGCTTTTTTTATTAAAAATATATTCTTAATATCTCTTTTTATATTTTCTTTAGACAATCCATATATTTCTAAAGGAATATATTTTATATTATAAGTAGGTACTATATCTTTTTCCATTCTATTATGTGTACCAATATAAATAAATTCACTATCAGGTTCTTTCTCTTTTATTTTTTTTATTATACTTAGTGCTGGGTATATATGTCCTCCAGTACCTCCAGCTGTTATTATTACTTTCACGTTATCACCCATATAAATTATATAATAAAAAAAGAAATATTTTAACAATATTCCAATATTTTATTAATTTCTTTACATATTTTATGATAAATTCTTTTGTAATTGTTTAAGTGCAACCAAAAAAGCTTCTTCTTTATCATAATTCATTAACTTAACATCTAATTTAGTATTATTATCTTCTTTTGTCCCATTATCACTTAATATTATTTTCTTAACATTTATTTCTTCAGTATCAGATTTATAATTTTTATCATAACTTATATTAATTTTATCTTTATTTTTAATTAATTCTTCATATGAAATAATAGCACTTTCTTCTTGTTCTTTTTCATAATCAGTCAATTCTATTTCATTAGGTTTATAATCTCTTTCTAATGTATCTTTAACATTTTCTAAATAAGATATATCTTCATTTTTATATAATATTCCCATATCTTCATCCCTTTTTATTAAATATAAAACATATACAAATGCAAGTATTATAATAAATGTTGCTATTAAAAATATATAATCCCCCATACTTAATGTATACAAAAATCCAAATATATTTTCTATAATATCTTTCATATAAATCTTCCTAACAAACTTATTATAACAAATTATATATAAAAATAAAATAATCCAAAAATTATATTTACACACTTATGTAAAGAAAAAAAACTATAAAATAGTTTATAATTTTTACTTCAAATTGACTTTATTACATAAGGATCTTCTAGAGTACCAATGCCACCAATTATTTCAGTGCTTTGTTTTAGAGAAATTACAGCACGAATAGTTCTAATTTCATTTGTTAAATTATTTTCACGTAAAAGACCAGTATATAAAGTATTGAAATATGAATCAGCATTGCTAACATAAAAACTTGGAGAAATAGCCCACCAAACATTAACAGATGCATTATTATTTAAATAATAATTAAAATTATCAGTCATAAATTTAGCACCTGCAAAAGCAATTTCATCTGCGGTTAACAAACCTACATTATTTATATCAATTTCTCCTTCGTTAGATTTATTTCCATCACATTTATAAGTAGGTATTTGTGTATTATATATTCTTTTTCCTGCTCCGTATCTAAACGAAACACCTTGTGATATTAATTCTGATGCAGATTCTTTTTTTAATTCATAAGTATCATAATCATACGCAGTATGTAAATCACCTATACACCATTCTTCTTGTTTCAATAATTGTTTGTCTGAATTTTTTGTAATTTTTCTTTCAATCCATTCATTTAATTTTGATCTAGCTCCCGTTGTACTATTTATATAGTCACCCACATTATTAGAATTAACCACCTTATAACCATAATCAGCTCTTAATTTCGTACCCTGAACTCCTATAGCTCCATCAGTAGTATAACCTGTATCTCCTGTAACATTTTTATCATTACATTCTAATTCTGAAGCAAGAATCATTTTAACACTTCCATCACCTTGAATTCTTACGATTCTCCAACACATTCCTGCAAAACTAACATAATTATCTATTACATTACCTCTAAAATAATAACTAATTCCATAGTCATCTTCAGAAATTGATAATGATCTCTCATTTACATCATTTATTTCTTTTGCTGGTATTGTCCTAGGAACTTCAATAAATTCAGTACTTCCATTTTTTAAAATAGCATTATTTATTATATGGTATTTTAAAGTTTTTTTATTTGCACTGTATGGATTAATTTCATCACCTTTAGTTTTTAAATCAACTATATTAACTTTCGCCTCAAATTTTTTGTTCATATCATTACTTTGATCTTCATCAACATATTTATAAGATATTACTAGTTTATAAACTTGTGTATGCTCTGTATCAATTGTATTCTTTACCATTAATGAAAATTCTGTCCTTGTTGGAAATATTGTTTCTTTTTTACCATTACAATCACCATCTTCAGTACCAGCAACTTTACCATTTGTATCTAAAGTAAAACCGTTTTTTAAATATTGCTTACATTCTAACGTATAAACTAAATCATTTTGTCTTTCCAACTTGTCTATTGATTCATTATTTCTTAAGTCAGTATAACTAATTTTTTCTAATGCAGCACCATATGATACAACACTATTACCTTCATTTGTTGCACTAAATATTTTTACTGCCGCTATTTCTCCTGGCATCAAAGCTTCTTTGACAATTATATTTTCAGTTTCTTCTCCATAGTCTAAAACAAGATTCGTTGTCGATACACTTATACTTTTATCATTAGTATTTCCATTTATTCTTGTTAAAAAATATGCGTAAGTTAATCCTATCAATATTAACATTACTAAAACTATTCCTGTTGTATTTACTATTATTTTTTGCTTTCTATTCATATTTACTTCACTCATCCTTCCTTATCTTAACAAATATATTATACAATTTTTTCAATACAATTCGCCATGGCTTATAGTACCAATTATACATTATTGATATAAAATAATTTGTCATTTTTTCACACAAAAAAGGCTTTATTTTTACTTCTTGTTTATACCCCCCCCCCCGAACAAAATTTCGAGGTCGGGAGAGAAGTATAAAGTCTCATATTATCTTTTTTTTGTGAATAGAAAATTTATTTACTAGGTATTTCTACCTTAAATATAATATATCAAAACTAGTACTTTTTGTAAATATATTTTTGATAAATTTCTACAAATTTCATTATTGACACATTACTAATGTGATGTTAAAATTAATTTAAGTAGAGCATTTTATTTTGTAATGCCTACCCATTTGTATTGTAAGCACTCGTATTAATTACGAGTCTTTTATTTTACATTATTATATTTATTTTTATTATAAACATAATAAGAGGTAAAATATGATATTAAATACCAAACCATAATATAATACTATATTAGGTAGAACAACATAATTAAATACCTAGTGCTTAATGAAGTTAATCTAGACTCCTTTTTGTAGGAGGAATAAGATTACTTTCAAAATGTATATTACTATTATACTTTTTAATATTTCTTTAATATAATAAAGTATCCTTTTCATCTATACATCCCTCTCATTTTTATAATGATTGGGTAAGCACTAACAAACATAAAAGCTCTGGTTTTATATACACTATAACATTTAAAAAAAATTATGTCAAAGCGTGTCGACATAATTTATCTTTTATTAACAATACATATTAAAATCAATTTTTTATTATTAGTAGTAATTCCATAACTGCATTTAATTTAAACACACTTACTCATTATTATTCTCTAACAAATTCTTTTCAACATTAACACTATTAATCGCATCAAATCTTTTTGTAATTTTTTCTGTAGTAGTATGAATATCTTTTACATCTTTACTAACAGTATCAATACTCCTTGATAATTTATCCCATCTATCTTTATACCTATCAAATTCTATACCAAGTTTATTAAGTTCTGTATGAATAACTTTAGCATATTTATCTCTTTCCATATTTTTTAAAATCATACTAATTATTGTTAGTGTACTCATTAAAGTTGTAGGACTTGTAATCCATACTTTAGATTGATAGCTATATTTTACTAAATCAGGATGATATGCATTTATTTCAGCAAATATTGCCTCAGCAGGTAAAAACATTATTGCTTCTCCACTAGTAGTACCAGGTACTATATATTTAGTTTTTATAGCATCTATATGTTTTTTTACATCTATTTTAAATAATTTAGTAGCAGCTTCTCTTTCACTACTAGAAAGACTTCTATCAGTCATTCTTCTATAATTTTCTAATGGAAATTTACTATCAATACATATAGTTCCTAATGGCTCTGGAGCAAATAAAATAGCATCACATATATACCCATTACCTAAACTATATTGTGTTTGATATATTCTATCATTTTTACCAAATACACTATCTAATATATAATTTAAATTTGTTTCGCCAAATATTCCTCTAGTCTTTTTATCAGTTAATACACTTTGTAAACTAACTATCTCTCCACTCAAACTATCAATCTTCTTTTGAGCTTCATCTATCTTACTCAATCTTTCTAATATATTAGTAAAAGTTTTATTAGTTTTTTCAAAATTAACATCTAATCTTTCATTAACTTTATCATTTATATTATTAAGTCTATTAATAATAGTTTCATTTAATTTATTAAAATCTTCATTAACTACTCTAGAAAAATTAAATTTAAATTCCCCCAACTCTTTTGTTAAATCAGTTTCTAATTTTCCCAATCTTTCCACTGTATCATTATTACTTTTTTTAAATAATAATATTATATTTAATATAATATTAACACTAACTATTCCTATAACTACATATATCATTCTAATCCCTCTCTCTTACTAACTAATTTACTTATAATAAAACATATAATTAACATTATTATAATATATACTAAATTAATTGGATTTTTTATACTATTTATTAAACTTGTTCCAACAAATCCCCAAAATATTATCAAAAATATTTTACCTATTAATAATGCATAAAAATATTTTTTAAAATTCATATTTACAATTCCAGCAGCAATATTAATTAAAAAAGCTGGTGTAAATGGTATTGCTATTATTAAACAAAGATTATTAAATTTAATTTTTTTTATTCTATTTTTTAATTTATTTAACTTTTTTACATCTTTTCTATCTATATAATTATCAAATTTATATCTTAATTTACTATTAAATATTTTATATGACATTAAACAACCAAGTATAGTAAAAATATAACTTATTATAAATCCTAAAAATGGTCCAAATTTATAAAATAATAAAGTTATAAATACACTTAATGGTAATGCTGGAACAATAGATTCAATTAATATTAAAAAACAAGAAAGAACATATCCCCACATTCCAATACTCAATAAAAAATTAGTTAACCAAACATCTATATTTTTCATAACTATCACTACTATATTATATAATAAATTAAATCATAATAAAAGAAAAACAATTTCAAATTATTTTTCTATTATATTATATAATGATTTAACTAATTTTTTACTTATTTCATTATCAACATTTTTATTAAAATCCAAATAATGGTTAAATGATATTTTCATATTCTTTTGTATAAAACTAGGTGAATTTTTTAGACAAGAACTAATTAATAACAATCTAACATAATTAATCATAAGAACTGATGGATTTTTATAATCATTATCTGTTGCATCTAATATTTTTTTCATATTCTCTATCATTAAACTAGATAAAATATCATTTTTTTCATAATTATATTTTTCATCACCATAACCTAATAATTTAGCTACATGACGAGCTCTATCAGTAGTTTTTTTATTTACATTAAATTTATCATATATTAATTCAACTTCCAATGTTTTAAATGTAAATATTGTATAGTAATATCTTACCATTAATGATTTCATATAAACTTTATCATTTGTAATTGAATAATTATGTTTTAAATAATATAAAAATGTATTTAATATATCATCACTGATAGCATTTTCAACATCTATAGTATTTTTATTTTTATAATTAAATATCATAAGTAATTCCTCTATAAAACGTAATGTATCTATAGATTTATAATCACCATCTAATATATAAGTAATAGAATTCTTTTGTAAATCTAAATCTTTAGATAAATAATTTAAATAATTCATTATTTTATCATTATCTATAGAATAAAGTATATCATATTCAATCTCTCTAGCTATTAATAAATATTCTATGTTTTTTTTAAATTCTACACTATCTTTTAAATTATTTATTTCTAATTCAATTAATTTATCATAAATATTTCTAATAGAAATTATAACTCCATACATTCTATTAATTATCTCTAAATCATCTTTACTTAAATTATTTTTCATAAACATTCCCCCTTTAATTGCAATATAATATAACACTTTTAATAAATTTAGTCAAACAAAAATGGCCTAAGCCATTCTAATTATATTTATTAAATTTTTTAAATGCATCTTCATTATCTAATTCAGTATCATTTAATTCTTTAATAAGTTTCTTTTGATTTCTATCTAATTTTGTTGGAATAATAACATTATATATTAAATAAGTATCTCCTTTTTTACCATATTTTTCATCATCAATACCTTTTCCACGTAGTTTTTCTTTATCACCATTTTGTGTTCCTGCAGGAATATCAACCTTTACGTTTCCTTGTATTGTTTTAATATTTTTTTTACATCCCATAATTGCTTCAGTAATTGTCAAAGGAACTTTCATATAAATATCACTTTTATCTCTTTGGTATATTGGATGCTCTTTAACAGTAAACTCTATATAAACATCTCCATTTGGTCCACCATTTAATCCACTTGACGCTTTTCCAGCCATTCTTAATTGATCTTTATTATCAACTCCACGAGGAACACGTAATTTTAATGTCTTTTTACTACTTATGACACCACTACCTCTACAAGTAGAACAATTAGATTCAAATACACTACCTGTTCCATTACATTTAGAACATGTTGATTGAGTTTGCATCATACCTAATATTGTTCTTCTTTCTTCAATAACCATACCTCTACCATTACAATTAGGACAAGTTTTTTCACCATGGCCTCCTAAACCATTACAGCTAGTACATTTGTCTTTAACGTTAATAGTAAATTCTTTTTCACATCCATAAATAGCTTCTTCAAATGACAAATCAATATGAACTAGAACATCTTCTCCTTTAGTTTGCATTCTTGATGATTTTCTTTTTCTTCCACCAAATGAAGATCCACCACCCATAAAGGTTTCAAATATATCACCTAAATCAATATCACCAAAATCAAATCCAGAGAATCCACCGGAGAAACCTCCGCCAAATCCTCCACCAGCACTTCCATCAAATGCAGCAGATCCAAATTGATCATATTGCTTACGTTTATTAGGATCAGACAAAACACTATAAGCTTCGCCTATTTCCTTAAACTTTTCTTGAGCACCTTCTTCTTTATTTATATCAGGATGATATTGTTTTGCAAGTTTACGAAAAGCTCTTTTAATCTCTTCATCACTAGCATTTTTATCAACACCTAAAGTTTTATAATAATCTTTTGCCATTTTTTACACTTCCTTTTTTAATAAATCTTCATACAAATCAAACGTGTTATCAAATTGAATAAATGCCTCTTCATAAACACTTTCATCGCATAAATCAACACCAGCTACTTTTAAAGATGAAACTGGATCCATAGTACAACCTAAGCCTAAAAACTTAATGTAATTTTCTCTAGCATTTGGTTTTCTATCATAAATATCCTTTGCTATTTTCATAGCAGCAATATATCCAGTAGCATATTGATATACATAGAAATTATAATAGAAATGAGGAATTCTAGACCATTCATATTTAATTTCTTCATCTAATACAACATTATTTCCAAAATATTTTTTATTTAATTTATAATATTCATCACAGAATAAATTTTTAGTTAAAACTTCACCATTCTGTTCCATCTCATGAATATTAAGTTCAAATTCACTAAACATTGTTTGTCTAACAACACTAGCTTTAAATCTTTTTATTAATTCATCAACTATATATAATTTTTCTTCTATATCATTTGCATTATCTAACATATAATAAGACAATAATAGTTCATTAACTTGACTAGCAACTTCTGCAACAAATATTGTATAACTATAATTTTGATAAGAATTATTTTCTATTGCATAATAATAATGCATCGCATGTCCCAATTCATGTGCTATTGTAGACACCTCATCAAATCTACCATCAAAATTTAAAAATACATAAGGATGAGTTAAATAACATGCAGTACAATAACCGCCCATTCTTTTGTTTTTAGTAGGATAAACATCAATCCATCTATCACAAAAAGCTCTATTAAGTACATTTACATAATCGTCACCTAAAGGTTTAAGTGCTTTTATAACTAAATCTTTTGCTTCATCAAAACTATATTTTTTATCATATCCCTCTACCAAAGGAACATAAGTATCATATAAATGTAAATCTTTTAAATTTAAAACTTTCTTTCTTATATCCCATTGTTTATAAATAATATCTAACTTTTTATTCAATACTTTAAGTAATGTTTTATATACAGAACTATATACATTATTATTAATTAATGATGCTTCTAAACTAGATTTATATCCTCTAACACTAGCAATAGAATTATGTAATTTAACTTCACCAGCAAGCAATTCACTATTAGTATTAATTATATTTTCATATCCTTTATATAATGTTTTAAATGCATTTTTTCTAACTTTTCTATCAAAAGATTCTAAATATGTAGCATAATTACTATTAGTTATTTCGATTTTTTTATTATTTTCATCTTTTATAGAACCAAATTTTAAATCAACATCAGTAAGCTTAGAAAAGGTATCTTCTGGTATATTAAATACATCAGATAACTTAGAAATTATTTTTTCTTCTTTATCACTTAAAATATATTCCTTTTTTCTAAATATATCTTTTAATAACACTTCATAATTTAATAATCTTTTATCTTTTTTATATAAATTTTCTACATCACTATAATTATATTTCATCAACTCTGGAATTATATAAGAAGTAATTTCACTATATTTTTTATTTAATTTAATCACATTTCCATAATATTTATTATAAGTATCATTACTTAAATCAGTATCGTTATTTATATTAGCATATATAAATAATCTTTCAATTCTTTTAGATATATCTGTATCTAATTCTAATAAATCATATAAATTAAGAAAAACTTTATTTTTATAATTATTGAATTCATCTATTTTATTAAATAACGCATTTATTTCATTATTGAAATCTTCTTCATTTAGGAAAAGTTCTGTTAAATCAACTTTATATTCATCTGGTATATCACATCTATTATTATATTTCATTTATCCTCCTCAAAATCTAAAAAGAAGAGCTAGATAACTCTAACTCTTATCTTTTTATTTATTAACAAATTCTGCTTCACTAGCTCCATCATCATTAGAATTATTTGCATTATTATTTTGATTTTGAGCTGCTTGTTCTTGATATATACGAGTAGCATATTCCATTGCTTTTTCATTTAATTTTGTTGTTTTTTCCTTTATTTCATCAACATTGTTTCCTTCAAGTGATTTCTTCAAGTCGCTAACTAGTTCTTCTGCAGTTTTCTTTTCATCTTCAGTTAATTTATCTCCTAAATCTTTAATTGATTTTTCAGTTGTAAATATTGCTTGTTCTGCTTCATTTCTAGCATCAGCTTCTTGTTTTTTCTTTTCATCTGCTTCTTTATTAGCTTCTGCTTCTTTCATCATTTTATCTATTTCTTCATCTGTTAAATTTGTATTTGAAGTAATAGTAATATGTTGCTCTTTATTTGTTCCTAAATCTTTAGCACTAACATTAACAATACCATTAGCATCTATATCAAATTTAACTTCAATTTGAGGAATTCCTCTTGGAGCAGCAGGAATATCAGATAATTGGAATCTTCCTAAAGTTTTATTATCTGCAGCCATTGGTCTTTCACCTTGTAATACATGAATATCTACAGCAGGTTGATTATCAACTGCAGTTGAGAATACTTGACTCTTACTTGCTGGAATTGTAGTATTTCTAGGAATTAAAACAGTCATAACATTACCTAATGTTTCAATACCTAATGATAATGGAGTAACATCTAATAATACTAAATCATCAACTTCTCCAGTTAAAACTCCACCTTGAATTGCAGCACCCATAGCAACTACTTCATCAGGGTTAACACTCTTATTAGGTTCTTTTCCTATTTCATTTTTAATTAAATTTTGAATATATGGAATTCTACTTGAACCACCAACTAAAACAACTTGATCTATATCATTTTTAGTTAATTTAGCATCTTTTAAAGCTTTTCTAACAGCATCTAAAGTAGAATCGAATAAATCTTTACATAGACTTTCAAACTTAGCACGAGTTATTGTCATATCCATATGAACTGGACCATCAGCATTTTGTGTTAAGAATGGTAAATTTATATTTGTTGTAGTCATACTACTTAAATCTTTTTTAGCTTTCTCTGCAGCATCCTTAATACGTTGCATTGCCATTTTATCTTTAGATAAATCAATTCCATTTTCTTTTTTGAATTCATCTACCATATAATCCATTAAACATTTATCAAAGTCATCTCCACCAAGTCTATTATTACCACTTGTAGATTTAACTTCAAATACACCATCACCTAGTTCAAGAATTGAAACATCGAATGTTCCTCCACCTAAATCATAAACTAAAATTGTTTGTAATTTATCTTGTTTATCAAGACCATATGCAAGTGCAGCAGCTGTTGGTTCATTTACTATTCTTTCAACTTCTAATCCAGCAATTTTACCTGCATTCTTAGTTGCTTGTCTTTCAGCATCATTAAAATATGCTGGAACAGTGATAACAGCTTTACTAACTGGTTCACCAAGATAACTTTCTGCATCTTTCTTTAATTTCATTAATATTTTTGCACTAATTTCTTCTGGAGTATATTTTTTACCATCAATATCAACCTTTTCATTAGTACCCATTTTTCTTTTTATAGAAGCAATAGTATTATTAGGATTTGTCACAGCTTGATGTTTTGCTGTAATACCAACTATTTCTTCTCCATTTTTAAATGCAACAACACTAGGAGTTGTTCTATCTCCTTCAGCATTTGTAATAACTTTTGGTTCTCCACCTTCTAGTACAGCTACACATGAGTTAGTTGTACCTAAATCTATACCTATAATTTTTGCCATAATATCATCTCTCCTTTATTTTCATTTTTGGCTTTATTTCTAAATGTAGATCATTTATAACTTCATTTTTTATAATTTGTTTATCCTCTTCATTTAATAAAATAAATTTATTAATAAAACTTTCTAAATACTCACCTGCCATATCAGAACTTAATATATAAAAATATAAATCTAATAAGCAATCTGTAAGTTTACTACTATTTAATGAAGGATTATTTCTAAAGTATTCTAAATTATCAAGAATATCATTCATTAACTTTCACCATCGCAGGTCTAATAACTCTATCTTTATACATATAACCTTTTTGAAGTACTTCAATTACAACATTATGAGGTTTAGTCTCATCATGTTCCATTAAAACAGCTTGATGAACTCTTGGATCAAATTCAATACCATCAGCTTCAATTTCTTTTACTTCAAATTTATTAAATATATCAACAATATTAGTATATATCATTTTAAAACCACTCAAGAATTTTGAAACCTCATCTGATAAATCATTATCATCCAACATAATAGCTCTTTCAAAATTATCAATAACAGGTAAAAGTGATTTCAACACATCTTCATTTGCATACTTTAACATATTTGATGTTTCTTCTTCTTTTCTTCTTTTAAAATTCATCATTTCAGCCTGAGCTCTAATAGCTTTATCATTACTAGCATTAAGTGCAAGCTTTAATTTTTCTATCTCACTCTCAAGCTCTATACATTTTTTATTATCTTTACTGTGATTTTGTTTATGATTTTTTTCTTTTTCATTTTTTTCTTTTTTTAAATTTTCAACCTTACTCTTTATTTCTTTTAATTCTTCTTTTTTATTATCTTCTTTCATAAATTACCTTTCTATGTAGTTCTTTAAATAATCTAGAAGAGTCACAACTTTATCATATTCCATTCTTTTTGGTCCAATAATAGCAAGTGTTCCCACTTCACCATCAATGTTGTAGCTAGTTTTTATAACTGTCGTATCAGGATCAAATTTATTTTCTTCTCCAATATAAACTTTTATATCCTTATCATCAGTCTCTATATTCTTAACTAACTCTACATCCTCTAATTTATTTATAATTTCTTTTATTTTTTCTGGCTCATTATATTCTGGTTGTTTAAGTATATTTGTTTTACCACCAAAGAATACATCATCACTTTGATTTTCATTAAACTCTGAAAAAGCATTATAAAAGAAACTACATAATTCTTCATATTTTTGCATTGTCTTAGCAATTTCTGGTTTAATAACAAACTCTAACTTTTCTAATATTTCATTTATTGGTGTACCAACTAATTCCTTATTGACTATTTCACAAGTTTTAACAATTTCCTTTACACTAATATCCTCAGGAATAATAACTTGTTTATTCTCTACATGTCCTGTATTAGTAACCAAAACTGATACTACTTTTTTTTCATCAATTGGAATTATACTAATTTGTTTTAGTATATTATTATAACTATTTTTACCTAAAACTATACTAGTATAATTAGTTATATCACTAATAATTTCCATACACTTATTAATTGCATCACTAAGTATTAAATCTTTATTATTTAAAATTGTTTGAAGTTTTAATACGTCTTCTCCAGTTATTTCTTTAGGTTTCATTAAATTTTCTACATAATAGTGATAACCCATTTCACTAGGAATACGTCCACTACTAGTATGAGTTTTTTCTAAATAACCTAATTCTTCTAAATACATCATATCATTTCTTATAGTTGCAGAAGAACATTTAAACTTTTTACATAATGATTTAGAACCAACTGGTTTAACAGTCTTAATATAAGATTCAACAATAGCTTTCAATAATTTACTCTGTCTATCTCCCACAAAATCACTTCCTTAGCACATATAATTCCTTAGTGCTAACTACATTATAATATTATGCTTAGCACTTGTCAATATATGAGTGCTAATTTTTTAAATTTTTTTCTTAAAAAATCAAACATACAATATTTAATAAATATATTACTAAAAAATTCTAATTAACACTCTATTTTACCATTTTTTATTAATATTCTTTTAATAGACTAAACTAAATAAATTTGATAAAATATTTACGGTGATAAAAATGATTATAAATAAATTAATAGAACAAGCAAAAAAAGATAAAAAAACAATATGTTTAGTAGAAACAAACGATATAAGAACTTTAGAAGCAGCTAGTACTGTAAAAAAAATTGATTTTGCAGATATAATATTAATAGGAAATGAAATAGAAATAAACAAACTAGCTAAAGAAAATAATATAGATTTAACTAACATAAAAATAATTAACCCATTAACAAGTAATATAACTAATAAATTAATTAACAAATTTTATGAAATTAGAAAAGATAAAGGTTTAACATTAACTGAAGCAGAAAATATAATAAAAACAGATTATCTATACTTTGGAGATATGTTGGTATATGAAAATTATGCTGATGGCTTAGTTGCTGGAGCAACACATTCATCTAGTGATGTATTGCGTGCTGCCCTAAAGACTTTAAAAACAGCACCAGATTCAAAAATAGTTTCTTCGTTCTTTTTAATAGAATTAGATAATAAAAATCTTGGAGAAAATGGATTATTTATTTATTCAGACTGTGGTATGATACAAAACCCAACATCAGAAGATTTAGTAAACATAGCATACAGTAGTAGCAAAACTTTTGAAACATTAATTGGTAAAACTCCAAAAATAGCATTTCTTTCACATTCAACAAATGGCAGTAGTAAATGCAATGATGTAGATAAAGTTAAAAACGCTGTTGAAATATTCAAAAAAGCTTATCCAAACATAATAGCAGATGGAGAAATGCAGTTAGATACAGCAATAATACCAGACATTGCAAAAACAAAATTTCCTAATTCAAAAATCAAAGGAGACGCTAATATACTTATATTCCCAGATTTAGATGCAGGAAATATAGCATATAAAATAACAGAAAGAATGGCTAATGCAAAAGCTTATGGACCAATTACACAAGGTATAAAAAAACCAGTTAATGATTTATCAAGAGGCTGCAACAAAGATGATATAGTTGGTGCAATAGCAATTACATGTATACAAGCAAAAAAGAATTGACATTCCAATTCTTTTTTTATGAAGCAATTTCGTAAGGTTTTTCAATAGTTCCATTTCCTCCAGTTATTTGAGTGCTAGATAAGAGAGTTACTGAGGGACGAAGAGCGATGAGGCCGTTGCTCATGGTCACAGGGTAGTCGAAGACGCCACCAATAACGTCCACGTAGAAAGAGCCCACGCTGTCGCTGACGCCATATAAGTTGCTAGGCGAAATGGTCCACCACTCATTTGAGCTTGCATTATTATTTAAGTAATAATTTGAATTGGAACTTTTTCCTCCTCCAGCATATACTATTTCATCAAATGTTAACATTCCTACTTTGTTTATATCAATTTCACCATCTACTCCAGTTGTTTCACATTTATATGATGGCGTTTTTGTAACAGAATATTTATTTCCTGCTGTAAAGTAAAAATCTGTTTCACTGTTAATTAAATCACTTACTGTTCCAACTACTTTTCCCTCATCATAACCGTTTGTTTGGTCTCCTATACACCATGTTTCATTTTTTAATAGTGCTTTATCACTTTCGCTTGTTATTTTTCTTTTTAACCATTCATTTAATTTTGTTCTTGCATTATTAGTGCTAGAAGCACTATTTATGTAATCGTTTATATAATAACTACCAACCATTTTATAACCATAATCTGCAGTTAATATTGTTCCTTCTGTTCCTGCTGCTCCATCTGTTGCATATCCGCTACCATCTGTTAAATTCTCTACACTACATGTTTTTTCTGAAGCAAGTATTAATTTTATGCTTCCGTCTCCTTGTATTCTAACTATTCTAAAACACATTCCCGCATAGTTTACATAATTATCTGTTGGATTTCCTCTAAAATAATAACTTGTTCCATAATCATCTTCTGCAGTTGATAGAATTTTATCACTTGCAATACTTACTGAATCTACCATTCCTACAGCAGATAAATTTGCTGTAAAAGTAGTACTATTTATACCACTTTTTGCATTGTTTATTATGTTGTATGATAAAGTTCCTTCTTCATATGGAAAATATTCTCCACTTGGTAATTTTCCAAATATTTGTATCTTTGCACTTAACTCTTTTCCCATATCTATACTTTGATCTGTTCCTGTATCTTTGTATGTAAATTTAAATGTATATGTATGAGTTTTTCCTGGTTCTATTGTATTTGTTATTAATTGACTTATTCCACTTGGAAATGTTGTTTCATTTACTCCATTACA
>CAKONF010000017.1 GCA_934097015.1 uncultured Bacilli bacterium
CCCCCCCGAACAAAATTTCGAGGTCGGGAGAGAAGTATAAAGTCTTTAATTACATCTTTTTTATGAATAGAAAATTTGTATTTAGGTATCTCTACCTTAAATATAATATATCAAAATAATATAATTTTGTAAATCATAAATTATATACTTATAGGATTATTATCTATCTCCAAATAAACATCCTTTTCATTAATATACATATTATCAATAAATCTTATACTATCAAATAATTTATCATCAAATTTATATTTAACAACTATTTGAAATCTATATATATTATTTAATTTAAACATACTAGCTGTTGAAGGACCTAATATTATTGAACTAATAACTATATTATTTTTTAAATAATTAAATATTTTAGTAGCATTCTTACTAGATTTATCATAATCTTTACTACATATTTTAATACTTAATATAAAATAATATGGAGGATATTTTAATTTTTTTCTTAAATTCATTTCATATTTATAAAAACCTATATAATCATTATTTTTAATATAATTAAATAAAATATTATCAGGATTAAATGTTTGTATAATTACTTTACTATCTATACCACTTCTACCAGCTCTTCCACTAACTTGATTTAAAAGTTGAAATGTTTTTTCATTACTTCTAAAATCTGGTATATTAAGTGTTTCATCTGCATTAACAACACCAACTAAATTAATCTTAGGAAAATCTAAACCCTTACTAATCATTTGAGTACCAACTATAATATCTACTTCTTCATTCTCTATCATTTTAATAAACTTATCATGACTTCCTTTTTTACTAGTAGTATCAGCATCCATTCTTAAAATTCTAGCACTAGGAAAAAGTTTTACTAATTCACTTTCAATCTTCTCAGTACCAGTTCCAAAATTTCTTATAGCATCTTCACCACAATTAGGACAAACATTCTTTAAATAAGTTGTATAACCACAATAATGACATCTTAAATTATTAGTACTTTTATGATATGTTAATGTTATTTCACAATGAGGACATTTATATGTATAACCACAATTTTGACAACTAACAAATGTACTAAAACCACGTCTATTTAATAATATCATTGCTTGCATACCATTTTCTAAAGTATTCATTATTTCTTCTTTTAACCTATCACTAAATAGCATATTTCTTTTTTTCATTTCTTTTTGACTATCAACTAATTCTACTTTAGGTAAATTATAATCACCTACTCTAGTATTTAATACTAATAATTTATATACATTTTTTAACGCTCTTGAATATGATTCTAAACTAGGAGTAGCACTCCCTAATATTAAAGGACAATTATTATATTCACATCTTTTTTTAGCTATATCAATTGCATTATATCTAGGATTATTTTCTTGTTTATACGTAGAACTATGTTCTTCATCAATAACTATCAAACCAATATTATCAAGAGGTGAAAATATAGCACTCCTTGTTCCAACAACAACATGTACTTCTTTATTATTTATTTTAGTAAATTCATCATATTTTTCTCCATCAGAAAGTCCACTATGTATAATAGCAACATCATCTCCAAAAGAATTATAAAATCTATTTACCATTTGAGTAGTCAAACTTATTTCAGGAACTAACATAATAGCACTCTTTCCTAATTTTAATACTCTTTTTATTAATTCTATATAAACAACAGTTTTACCACTACCAGTAATACCATGTAATAAATAAACATTATTAGTATCCATCATAACATTATTAACAACACTTATTTGATTATTAGTTAAAGTATACTCTACTAAATTATCATTACTGCTATTTATTCTATAAATTTTTTCTTTCTCTAATTTAATAATATCATCTTCTAATAACTTCTTATATTGAACACTAACACCCCTTTTTTCTAATCTTCTATCAGATAATAATTTGTTTAATATATCTATTTTAACCTTACTTCTTTTATTATCATTTATATACTTTAAAACATAATCATCATCTTTATTTAAAACAATATATTCTTTATATTTATTATAATTAGCACTAATATTTTTTACTTTTAAACTACTAGGTAACATAGTTTGATAAGCTTTAATTAAAGTACAAAAAGTATTATCTTTTAAATAATATCCAAGTTCTATTAATTCTTTATTTAAATATATATTTGGATTAATAACATCAATTATATCTAAAACATTATCGAGATCAGTATCATTAACTATATCAACAACTATACCAAATATAACTTTATTATTAAACAACACTTTAACTTTATTACCTATCTTAACATTAATATTATTAGGTATTTTATATGTAAATGTCTTATCTAATACTTTTACACCATATTCTATTAAAACTAAAGCAAACATAATATCACCTCTCTTAAAATATTATAATATATTATTTAACAATTAAAAATATCTAATCAATCTTTTTTATTAATTAGATATTTTAACTCTTTAATACGTTTATTTTTTTCTTTAATAATCTTTTCATTTATAATTCTTTTATTATTCAAATCATCATATTCTTCTTTAGATAAAAAAATATAATTATTATCAACTTCATCATATTTAAAAACTATAAATAAAACTAACATTCCTAAAATAAATAATGCAAACATACTAGAATATATATACATATAATCATTATTTTTAATATATTTAAATACACTATATATAATAACTATTATCATTAACCAAATTAATATATTAACAATTTTATTTATATAATTACTGCTCTTTTTCATAAATAAAAATCCCTTCTATAAAATTATATCAATATAAGGGATTTAAATAAATATATAACTAACGACTTAACATTAATTTTACATTTCTAATCTTCTCTGTCTAAATCTAAGAAAATTTTATCATCAAAGAAATCTTTTAGTGTAATACCTAATCCATCACATATTCTTATAATAGTTAATAATTTAGGATTTTTAGATTTTCCATTAACTAAACTATCTACAGTACTCTGAGTCAAACAACTTATAGTAGCTAGTTTATTTATAGTAATATCCCTTTCTTTAATAATACACAATATTTTCTTTGAAATTGCTTCACTAATTTTCATAATAATCACCTAAGTTAATTTTACAAATGTTTTATAGTTGCAGCATAACGTCCTATAGTTAAATTTTCAAATTTTATAAATTTACATAAAAAAAAATACTATCTAAATGCTATATTAAATTCATCATTAGATAGTATAAAGCATTTTTAATAATTTATAACACTTATTATTTTTTCATATAATTCATCTAATTCGTTATAAATTTTTTCTTTTTCTTCTTCCCAAGAATTATGTTCTTCTATAAAACATTTTAAAGGTTCAATGGAATTATGATAATCTAAAAAAGTTTTCAAATAATCATACCTATTACAATATAAATTAATAATAGATTTATCCATCACATTAATTCCAAAAAAAGCATTTTCAAATAAATCATATATTTTCTTTGATCTTTCCACAATAACAACTCCTTTATACAAAAAAATACATTACATTTATATTGTTTTACAATATATGTGAATTATAACAAAAAAATCAAAAAACGAAACAAAAAATGCGCGAAAGCATGGCTTTTTTGTCTGAAATTATATGAAATAATTTTTATATGAGGTGATTACATAAAAATGGCAATAAAAGAGTTTAATTTTTTACAAGAAAAAGTTAACATGATAAATCAAGAAAAACTTTACAAAAATATTTGTAAAAATATAAAAAAATTTAGAATAGAAAAATATAATGAATTTAAATCATTAGAACATAGAAATATGATAAATCCATATTCTAGTGAAAATATATCAGCTTTATTAGATTATAGTCATAATCACTATAAAAGATTTGAAAGTGAAACTGATAGTACAAAAAAAATTCCATTAGAAAAATTAGTAAAATTATCTATTATATTAGAAAAAAATATTGAAGATTTTTTTAAAGATTAAAAAAACCCAATTTTATATTTATAATTGGGATTTTATTTTATCTGTATTTTTAAAATTTAACTTTGCTATAGACTTTAATTTATCAATACCATATTTTTTAACAATATCTACACCTTGTTTATCAACCTCAACTCCAGCACCTTTTTGTAATGGAAAATTTATCTCATCACTTAATTTATCCATTTCTTTTAAAAATATATATCTAGAAATTACACTTGATACTGCAACAGATAAACATTTATCTTCAGCATGTGTAGTAAAAGTAATATCAGTTATTTTATTCTTAACACCACTTATATGTTCATAATATTTATCAACTAAACAAAATTGATCAATAACAATTTTTTTATAATCATAATTATCTTTGTTCACTAAACTATATAAAACTTTATTATGCAATATAGCTTTTACTTTATTCATATTAGTTATTCCTTTTTCATTATATTCTAAAGGACTTAATACATAACTAACATGAGGTATAGATTGAATAATTTTAGGTGCAACAGATAAAATCTTTTCGTCAGTTAATTTTTTAGAATCTCTAATACCTAATTCTTCTAGCATAAATTTATCTTTAATATCAACATAACTTGCTGTAACAACAATAGGTCCAAAGTAATCTCCTGTACCTACTTCATCAGATCCGATAGTAGAAATAAATTTAAATCTTTCATCTTTTACATCTTTCTTTTTATCATCTTTTTTTTTCATGTCTTTAGCTATTTCACTTGAAACATTTCTATTATTTAATATTCTTTCTCTTTCAATCCAATATGAAGCTTCTATATCAGCAGATATGCCTTGAAACATAATTTTACCAGATTCATATAATGTTGTCACACAATCAAAATCTTTTACTTGAAAAACACTATATGGTGGTTTCTTAACTACTGCTCTATCTTGATAAAACTCTATCACTTCTTTTTTTAAGTTTGGACTTAATTTAAAAACAATTGTTGTTTGTGCCATAAATACTTCTCCTTCAATTAACATATAATATTATAACAAATATTTCTTTATTTTTCATCTATAATATAATATAATTTTTATAGGAGGATAATTTACATGAATATAGTTGATTATATAATTTTAATAATATTAATACTATGTGCTTTAAAAGGTTTCAAACAAGGTACTATACCAAGTATAATTAATTTTATAGGAACTTTCTTAATATTCATAATTGCATTTTATTTAAAACAACCAATCTCTACATTAATGTATGAAAACTTACCATTTTTAAATTTTGCAGGAATATTTAAAGGTGTTATTGCAATAAATATTTTATTCTATGAAGTTATAGCATATGGTATAACAATATTAATATTAGGTATAATATTCGGTATTATAAAGAAAATATCTGTAGTATTTAATAAAGTTTTAAATGCAACAATAGTACTATCATTACCAAATAAAATTATTGGTGCTATAATAGGATGTTTAGAAGGTATATTATTTGCATTCATATTACTTTGTATAGCAAGTACTGTAAATACAACAACAAAATATGTTAACGAAAGTAAATATAGTAGCATAATATTAAATAATATACCTATAATAAATAATATAACAGGTAATTTAACAAACAGTTTTAATGAAATATATAATACAATATTAAACAATAAAAATGATACTGATAAAGCTAATTTAGAAACAATAGATATATTAATGAAAAATAAAATATTAAGTTATGAATCTGCTACTAAATTAGTTAATGATAAAAAACTAAATATAAAAAACGTAAATACAATAATAGAAAAATATAGGAGCTAAAAATGATAAAATATTTAAAAGATGAAAAATTAGAAGATTTACTTAGTAATGAAATAACTTTAGTAGATTTTTACGCTGAATGGTGTGGACCATGTAAAATGTTAGGCACTGTTCTAGAAAATATGGATTTAAATATTATAAAAGTTAATACTGACGAACATCCCGAGTTAGCTACAAAGTTTGGAGTTATGAGTATTCCTACAGTAGTAATATTTAAAAACAAAGAAGAAATAACAAAATTCATTGGTTTTAGAAGCAAAGAAGATATAGAAGATATCTTAAATGAAATAAAAAATCAATAAAAAAAATAAAAATGTAGTAAAAAATACTTGTATTTACTACATTTTTATTATATAATGTTTGTTGTAAACGAGTTATGTCTGCGTAGCTCAGCTGGATAGAGCAATCGCCTTCTAAGCGATCGGTCAGGCGTTCGAGTCGCCTCGCGGACACCATTTTATAAATTACTAATCGAAAGATTAGTTTTTATTTTGATTAAAAAACACAAAAAACTTATATCCATTTTATAATATATATGTTATAATAACAATGTAATTGCTCTTGTGGCGAAATTGGTAGACGCGTTGGACTCAAAAGCCGACGCGTTAGATTCAAAAACAAACTTGTATAAAACTTAAAATTGGTTAGTAATCATAAGGGTTGTTAGTATATTGGCAATTCTTTTTTTGTTGCACAATTTTGGTTTTTGTGGGGAATTTTGTGGGATTATTTCAAACAATTTTGGTTAGTTTCAACGAGTTTCTTGTAAATATACTCCAGGTGTTGTAAAATATTACTTGAAGTGAGTGTGGACTATATGAACGCATTAAAGTTTAATGATAAATTTGATGGTTTTATAGAAGAACCAATGAATTATTGGAAAACACTAGATGAAGTTCCTCAAAACATTAAAGATTTTATTAATGAAACATCTAATTCAATTCCAATATATGATGAAAGCAATAATAAATATTATTGTCCTAAATGTATAGAAGAAATCACGGAACAAAATAAGTGTCCTAAATGTTTAAAAATATTTACATTACACGAAAAGTTAAAAATAGAAAATATAAAAGACATAAGAACTTTAAGTGGCAATATTTATTATTATGTTTTTGATATTAATGACAATGATGTATTACTTTATTTATTATGGGAACATATAGATTATCGTAATCCAGTAGCCTACCTTCCATATAGAAATAGTAAAATAAGTATTAAAAGTATTTATCAAATATTACCGACAAAAATTATAAATGTTACAACAAATAAACATATTCTATATAAAGAAATAGAAGATGTACTTATTAGATTTGCAAATTCAAGTGATGAAATAAGTGATAATGATTTTGATATATTAGATGAATTCGAATTTAATAAATATGAACATCAATATTTATATACAGACAATTTAATATATTTAAAAAATACAAGTTTATATAAGTACAGTAATATTTGGGTTTTAAAAGATTATCTCAAAGAGAATTATTTTAACTTATCAAGTTTAATTTTCTACCCTGTATATTATAAAGAGTTTGAGTATTTATTAAAAATGAAATTATTTGAGTTAGCTATTGATGATAGCCCTGATATTAAATATAAAGGAAATTTTAAGAACACATTTGGAGTTGATAAGAAATATTATTCGTTTATGAAAAATATTAATATTACTGGTCTTCAATTAGAAGCACTTAAACTTTATCCGACAACTGATATAAATATGTTAAATTTTATAAAAGATAATCTATGTTTGGTTAAATTAATATTAAAATATGTTGATTTAGAAAAAGCATTAGAATATTTAAAAAAACAAGATTTAACTATAAATAACCTACACGAATATGGAGATTATTTAAGATGTTGTGAAGAAATGAAATTAAATTTAAAAGACCACAATATATTATTTCCAAAACATTTTATTGAAGAACACGATAAAATTACAAATGAAATGGTAATATCTAAAGATCCATTAATTGATAAACGTATAAAAGATTTAGCCGATTTTCTTATTTTAAATAAATATGAAGATGATAAGTATATTATATTTCCAGCAGATAGTATAAATAGCCTTATAGATGAAAGCTCACAGCAATCAAATTGTGTAAGAACATATTGTGAAATGGTTAGTAATAATGAATGTCAAATATATTTTATGAGGTATAAAAACGATATTAAAAAGTCATTTGTTACTATCGAGGTTAGAAATAATAAAGTCGTTCAAGTAAAAGCTAGATTTAATGAAGAACCAACTTCTGAAATTATGAATATTATTAAAAAATGGGAACAAACCTTAATTCCATTAAGCAATGAATAAATTATATGAGTACACATTATTAAATGGTGTACTTTTTTTAATTGCTTTATTATTTATGTAATTATTTTAAACATCGTTGGTTAGTTTCAACGAGTTTCTTGTAAATATACTCTAGGTGTTGTAAACTATTACTAGAGGTGGAAAGATGATGGATAAGATAAAATTATTAAAAAAGATAATAGATGATTCAAATAATATAGTATTCTTTGGAGGAGCAGGAGTATCAACCGCTAGTGGACTTCGTGATTTTAGAGGTGAAAATGGTTTATATAAGGAAAAGTATGATAAACCAACTGAATATTATTTGAGTATAGGTTGTTTTTATAGAGAGCCAGAAATATTTTATGAATTTTATAAGAAAAATATGAATACTTTGGATGTTAAGCCAAATATAATTCATCATTATTTAACTGAACTAGAAAAACTTGGAAAATTAAAGGCAATAATAACACAAAATATAGATGGTTTACATCAAAAAGCTGGAAGTAAAAATGTTTTAGAAATTCATGGGACTACTTATAAAAACCATTGTCTTAAATGTGGAAAGGAATATAGTGCTGAATATGTATTTAATAGTTCTAGTATTCCAAAGTGTTCATGTGGAGGTATTATTAAGCCTGATGTAGTATTATATGGAGAGATGCTTCCAGAAGAGTATTCTCTAGCTTCCTCATATATTTATAAGGCAGAAACTTTAATAGTAGCTGGCACTTCATTAACTGTTGAACCCGCCAGCGGACTAGTAAGATTATTTAATGGCAAAAATTTAATTATTATTAATGATACTCCTACACAATATGATAATCTTGCTACTTTAGTTATTCATGAGAGAATGGAAGATATTATTAAAAAAATTACTAATTAAAGATTGTTATTTATGTAATTATTTTAAACATCTTTGGTTAGTTTTGGCCATTCTCTTGTAAAAATACTCTAGGTGTTGTAAACTATTACTAGAGGTGTAAACGTGAATAATGTTATAAAAACAGGATTTAATGAGTTAGATAGTTTATTAAATGGTGGAATAAAGCAAAATAGTTTAAATCTAATATGCTCTAAATCAGGTATGGGAAAAACTACATTCGCATTAAATATAATTAATAGTAATGCAAATAACAAATCTATTGCTTATTTTAATTTTGAATTATCTCAAAATAAAGTTTTTGAAAAAATGAATAAGTTATTCAATACAGATTACTCTAATAAAAATATATTTGTATATGAATATGATTATAATAAAACAATAGAAGATATTATTAATAAGTGTATTGAATTAAAGAAATCTAATACAGGTTTGGATCTAGTTGTAATTGATTATATAGATTTAATACAATGTGAAATTAACACAGTTAGAAAAAAAGAATTTAACTCTTATATATTAAATAAATTATATGTGCTAGCACAGGAATATGGTATTTCAATTATAGCAGTTGATTTATTGCAAAGAACAAATAAAGAAATAACTATTAATGATTTATGTTTAAATGAAACTACTTTGAATAATTTAGAAAACATCTTTTATTTGTGTAACAATTATAAAGGCAATGATGTTGATTTAGAAATATTTAAAAATAATAAAAGTTTACCAATAAAAACTACTATTAATTTAAAGTTGTTTTAATTTGTTCACACTGGTTAAACTATTATTTAGTTGTCAAACATATTAATAATATATTTATATTGTTCAAATTGTCTATTATAGTGTTTATATCGTAAGTATATCTAAATTTAAAATAATTTATATTGAATCGGAGGTTAATTATGGAAAAAGTTAAAATGACAAGCAAAGGAAATCCAAAGAAAAAAATAGAATTAAGACAAACAATTAATGACTACTCTCTACTAGAGGGAGATACTATTAAAATTAATGAACTTGAAACAGTTGGATTAATAGAATGTAAAATTGATAATGTTAATATTCTAAAAAATGATGAGTTTATAATGAACTTAATTGATATTAGTGATGATACAGGTAGTTTAATTGCTATGATAATAACTAAAGATGATAAAGATTTACAAAAGTTATTAAATAATTTAAAAGTTAATGATGTATGTTTAATTCGTTGCAGAAAGTCAAGAAACCCAGAAGTTGTTGGTGTATTTGCAATAAAAAAAATAAATAAATAATACAAAGGAGCGTGAAAAAATGAGTAAGTTTGGATATATAAAATTACAAGATAATATAATGTTAATTGTAGCAAAATCTAATACCAGTGATTATTTAATGGAACAAGTAAAGTTTGCAAGTTTCGATAATCATAAAGTATTACTTATAGATTATGAAACAACAAATGATATTTTAGAAAATAAGCAATACAAATATTTGAATAAAGAAAGTATTATAAAAGTATTTGATAAAAAATATGTTATAGAAAAATTAGAAGAAACTATTATAAAAACTAAACCTGAATATATTTATATTAATACACTATCTTTAATTCCTACCCTAGAGAATGTTAATGATGAAGATAAAATAAAATACATAATTAAAACTTTAAATGGACTTGCAAATAAGTATTCAGTTAAATTTCTAATTATAGATAGATATTTTACTGATGAGAAAATATATTTAACACCAACTTATGAAAATATTAATTCTATATGGGTTTTACAAGAAAATAATATGAACAGAATTAAATAAATTATAGAACTAGCAAACGAGTTAGTTCTTTTATTATGCTCTATTATCATGAATATTATATAGAAATTTTTGTTAAATTGTTATTATTTTCCAATTAGGTCTTCCATTATAAATAAATATGGTGTAATTACAATTTAGGAGGTGGTTTTCAGGAAATGAAATATAAAAATAAGTACGATATTGGAGACCGTGCTTGTGTTTTGTTTGCTAATGATGTCGTTGATATGCTAAAAGTTTTAAGTCGCGATACTTGGATTAAGTATATACCAGAAAAATTTACTGAACTATTAAATGATAATTTTGTGGCGTCTTTAAAGTCAGTAGATTTAGCACCAGCAGTATATTTTGATCTAAATGATAAGTTTAAAAATGACAAAGAAATGATTAAAAGAACTATTAAATCATATCAAGCACATTACAGAATTGATGAAATCAACATTAAAACAAGACCATTAACTAAAAAAAAGGAAGGGATAAAATGCAAAGTGAATTAAATAGTATTTCTCAAAGTTTATTAAAAACACTTTTTACTACAAAGAAAGATTTTAAATATTATGAATTATTTTTTCTAACAAACAAATTAAGTCATAATATACCAAATATTGATTTATACACTACTGATTTAGAACTTGCTAATATTATGACATTTATGGAAAGAAATTTTGAAATACCAATGTTACAAATTAATATTAATACTTGGTTAAAAGAAGATAAAAACAATAATTATATTTTAAGTATATATAATAGATTATCTGATTTAAGGAGTTTGTAATTATGAATGGTTATGAAAGATTAAAATTACAATATAAACAAAACTTAAATCCTGATAAAGCATTAATTGAAATTATTAAGTATTTACTAAATCAACCAGAAATGAGTGATATATATTTAAAAGATGAGAAAAACATAAAAGAAATGATGGATTATATAAAATCTAAAGCAAAAGAACAAGCAGTTAATAGTGTTGCAATAATTGAAGACCAAAATGTTTATGACTGGGCAGTTGAATATTATATTAAATCTAATGAAGAACTTGGTATAACTAAAATTAATAATAAAGTAAATCCAACACCTAAAGCAGAAACAAATAATTCAAATAATACACAATTATCTTTGGGAGTGTAAGTTATGTCTTATATAAAAAAGAAATATCAAGTTATATTGAATAAATCAGACAAAACATTTATTATTCCAGATTATTTTATTAAGTTTAAAAACAAAAAGGAAAAAACTCACAATTTAATTATAAGAAGCAAAGGTGGCTGTTGCTATTGTACTAATTGTAAGTTTACCTTTACTACTAAAATAAAAATTAATGAAGAATGTAAATGTCCTAATTGTCATCAAAAATTATTGGTTAAAAGTGATAGATTACAAGAATATACATTTAAAGATAATTTACAACTACTTGATAAAGTTGATGATGTGTTTGTATTAAGAACATTTGAACTTTACTCTACTTATAACAATTATAAAGTTAATCATACAATTACTGAATTTATGAGAAGTATTATTGAGAATAATGGCTGTGAAGATTTTGTGAGTAATCAAGTTAATAATCATATGGGCTATATGTATATAGCACATCATCAAACATTTACTAATTGGCGTAAAAGAGATAAACGTTGGAGTTATCGAGATATTATTGGTATGGTTTGTTCTTATAATATTAAAGCATTAATAAAAAATACTGACTTAAAATATTCACAATTAGATAAGTTTATTTCTAAATGTAATTATATAGATTTTATATACTACTTTACTAATGTAGCACATTATCGTAGTTTTGAAATGTTAGTAAAAATGAAATTATATAATTTAGCATATAAAGCAAATAAATTTTATACAGGCAAAAATTTTGAAGAAATATTTGGAATACCTAAAACATTTTATAGTTTTATGAAAAAATACAATATCACTTATGAAGAATTAGAAATACTAAAACTTATAAAAAAGCAAGATATTAAACTTATTAGAAAACTTGTAGGCTTTCATAATTTAAAAGAATTATCTAACTATGTAGATTTAGAAAAAGCATATAATATTGTTTTATCTAAAGATAAATATTATGAACACGAATATTTAGATTATTTAAGAGTTTGCAAACAACTACAATATAATATGAAAGATAGCAAAATACTTTATCCTACTAACTTAATAGAAGAACATAATAAAGTTAATAAAATACTAGAAGATGTTATTGATGAAGCAAATGATAAATTAATCAAAGAGCGATTAAAATTATTAAATAATAATATTTATCAAAATAAAAAATATATAGTATTTCCAGCAGATAGTACCGATAGTTTAATAAATGAATCTAAACAAATGGAAAATTGTGTTAAGACTTATACATCAAGATATGCACTTGGAGAAACTGATATATATTTTATGAGAGAACTAGCAAATAAGGATAAGTCTTTAGTAACTATCGAGGTTAAAAATGGAAAAGTAATTCAAAGTAGAATTAAGTGTAATCAAGCACCTTCCACCGAACAATTGAATTTTATTAATAAATGGTCTAAACTAAAATTATTAAATACTTGAAAGGAATGATTAAATGAAGAAAGAAGATTATGACAAATATTATAATGATACTAAAAACAATTATATAAAATATTTTGCTTATATAATTGCAAGTAATATTAACTCTTTATATGGTAGATTTAATAATAATCACGATTATAAATATTTTCAAATAGTAAATGAAGCAGAAAACTCTTTTCTATTAAAAGAAGATGAACTTGAGTTAGTAAATACTCTAGTAGAAGAAATACTAAAAGATGAATATAACCTTACATTTATAGATAAATTAAACGTAAAAGTTAAAAAAAATTAAATTTTTTTGAAAAATTTGTCGAATTTTGGAATAATATATTTTAAAAAGCATATAATTAAAGTGAAAGGGACGGTGATGTATTATATAATAGATTTAAAATTACGTAGTTGAGGCGTGTATCTATACTACGGTCACACACTTTGTATATTTTGCAATAACTTATGTAAAGTGATGGTTTATATGGCACTAAGTTCAAAGGTTTCACACTTTTGGCATAATGGTGGTATAATTTGGATAAATACAACTAGAAGGTCGGGGACGCTGGGATTAGATTCGTTCATGAACAGTGGATACACATATAGGACCGAGGAAAGAAAACTAAAAAAACAAAGAGAAAACATAAAAGAAAGAAAAAGAAAAAAAGAAAAAGTATTAATAATAATATAAAGATTAAAATTAAGAAGATTAGTATGATTAAGAAGATTAGTATGATTAGTATGATTATTTATATAAACTTTATTATTATTTCTAAAAGACGAAATACATTTTAAAGAGGAAGAGAATTATTTTACTAATTAATAATAAATATTATATTAGTTTATTAATTAGTAAGTACTATTACTTTAAAATAATATAGAAAGTTAAAACTATATAAATCCTAATACAGAAAGTATTAACGATACAATCCTGATAGGAAGAAAAACTAACATAAATAAAACCACTTTAAAATAGTGCTGAATGTTAAAACAGCACTAATCCGCAAGGAAGGAAAACTAACATTAAATCTATTTATATAATACATAAGCCACTAAACTAATAGTGGTTTATTTTTTTGCAATAATATTTGTTTAGCTTTTTAAAACTATTAATATTGATAGTTTATATTCACAATTAAACAAAGTGTCACCAAACTTGTCAAAATTGGGTGACACTCTCTCTTACCTAATAAACAATACAATACAACTTTGGTTTGTTTTGTATTGAATTTAAAAAAAGAAAAAGTTTGTAATTATATCTTGTAATTAAATTTAACTTTGGTAACATATAATTAACAATAAACTTTTCAAAAACAAAAAAAGAAATATTACATTACTATATTTATAGTTATATCTATATTAATATAATAAGTACTATTTCCTATTTGTTTGAACTCTTTGTATAAGAGTTTATTAATTCAACAATTAAATCAAACTTATCTTTTGGTAATGATAATATATTATTTAAAAGTGTATTAATTTTTGGATCACTAAATTTACTTAAATTATCTATACTTAATGGATTGTCAGTTCTACCTATTAGATAATCACAAGATGTATCTAAATAATCTGCTAAACTTTTTAATGCTGTTACACTTGGTAGTTTTTGTGCGTTTATATATGAGTTTACTGATGATGTGCTTACTTTTGTATTTACTGCAACTTTAACAACACTATAACCTTTGCTATCCATAAGCTTTTTAAGGTTTGACATATCAATAGATTCACGAATTAAATTGTAGTTTTCCTTGTCATTTATTCTCATTTGAATCACCTAATATAATTTTAACAACTAAAAGTATTTACTGATTGCACCGGAGGTTATTGTTATTATACTCGAAGTGTAGTATAATATACTTGAGGTGGTTACTATGCAAAATAGTATTCATAAAGAACTAATAGAATTAAAGAATAGTAAAGAATGGATAGATTTTGAAAACTACTATATGAATTATGACATTTTTAATCAGTTTGACTTTTTCAGATATGAAGATGCACATACTAATATATTGAAATCGTTACTTATACAAGAAAATGCTTATGGTTTATATACTTATCCATTAAAAAAGTTAATTGAATTATTGATAATTAAAGATGACTTACAAAATAAATTAATAAATAAATTAAAAACTGAAATAACAATAGAAGATTTATATAAATTTACAATAGATAATATTAGTATTAAAACGCAAGTAGAAATTGATGGAAATGGTAGATTAGACTTATCAATTGAATTCAAAATTAATAATGCAAAATATAATATAATATTAGAAAATAAAATAGGTTCCGGAGAGCATGATAATCAATGTGAAAGATATTATAATTATTTTTCTAATTTAAAAGATGATATGAATTATATTTTTGTTTATTTATCACTAGAAAAAAAGCCTAAGTTTAATTGTGTAGATAAATATATATGTATTAATTATCAAGAATTAATTAAGTATGTCATTGAACCATGTAGTTATAAATGCAGTGTTAAAAATACAAATATAATTGACCTTAATTCATATTTATCTAATTTTTGTAATTTATTTAATTTTACTAATTTATCAAATGATGAATTAATTATTCCAATTACTAATTATGGAAAGCAATTAACTAATAATTTAAACCAACAATATGGAGAACTTTTAATTGATATATTAGAAAATAAAACTGAATATAAAAAAAATAATAATCAATATAAAAATGATTATAATAATTTTTATGAATTAAATAAGGACATTTTAACTATTTATTACTACAACCTAAGTAAAAGTGATATTTTAGAAAACAATAAAATCACATCAATAATAGAAAATAAAGTATTAAAAATAAAAGCAAAATTTAAAGATGGTTCATATCAAGCTTCATATCAAACATATAAAGAATGTAGCGTAAATATATTAAAATATTTAATAGATAAAAAAATAGTAAATAATGATGAAGATTTAGAAAAGTTAAATAAGTGTGTAAAAGATAATCATTATTTAATCGCATCTAAAAGTATGCCTAAAGATAAACAAGAAGGAACGTATACATCATCTCATAAAAATATTGGTGAAATATACTTAAATGGTTGTCAATTATATTATTGTGATTATACTGTTACAAAAAAAGAACTTGAATATTTTGTCAATGAAATAAATAAAAACTTTGATAATGTTTTAGAAGAAAAAATAGAAATTAATTAAAAAAGAAATGGAGGTAAAAATGGACTTAAACAAGGAATATCAATTTATTAACTTTGATACTAATAAAGGTAATAAATTAGCCTATACTCTCTCTCTTGCAGTAGCAGAACAACCTGGCAAAAATTATTCACCATTGTTTATTAGTGGCAATGAGAAAGAAAGAACTCATTTAATGAGTGCAATAGCAAATTATGTAATAGAATTATTTAATTATAAAGTTTTATATGTAAATGCAACAGAAATCAATAAATTAACAAGTAATATAGATGTATTGCTTATAGATGAACTAGAACACTTATCTAGTGAGGAAGAATCTAAATTAATAGAAATAATTAAAACATTTCAATCAAATAAAAAACAAATAGTTTTAGGAAGCAATAAAATGTTAGAAGAATTAAATATTAGTAATAATTTAAAAGAAGTTATTAATTGGGGAATGTCAGTAAATATAGAACAAAATAATAATAAACCTAAAAAGAAAGATTTATTTGATTATAATTGGTTAGAAGATAATGATGAATAATAAATTTTTTGAAATAAAAACTGACTTTGAGAATATTAATAATTTAATTGATAAATATATTATTTATAATTTGTATGTTGATGACAAATATTACTCTACATTTCGTGGTAAATTATTAAATTATAAAAATAATGTTTTATATGTAGATGTATTTAATGATGGTATGGAAGAAACAAAATGTATGCGTGAAACACCTTTCAGGCAAGAAATACCAATTAATAAAATAAAAAGTATCGAAGAATTTAAAAACTACTATAACAAAGAGTTTGATAATTCTTATATTAATAAAGTTTGTAAAGTTATAAATAAAAATAATGAATTTATAACTGGTACTATTATTGACTATCAATTAGGAAATCTAATGATAAGCATAGATGGTAATCCAAATTATGAATATCCATTATATTTTATTAAAGAAATGGAGGTTATAAAATAAGTAATAAGTTAATTAATAAAAATAATTCAAGGGGGTTACTAAAGTAAATATAGGAGAAAATTAAATGGAAAAAGAAGAAATAAAAAAAGTCGAATCAAGTAATAATAAAGAAAATAAAAAAAGTCACAATGGAGTATTTGAAATAATAGGAACATTAGTAATTATAGGCATTATAATATCTATTGTAATTAAAGCTTTTAGTGGTGGTTCAGAAGAAACAAACATTTATGACAAATATAAATATACAAACTGGACATCAACTAATGGTTATGTTCTACAATTATTAGATGATACATGTCAACTTGGAAAAGATGGATATGTTGTTAAGGCTATAAAATGTGAATTTGATCCTAATGCAAATAATTCTGGATTTGCTACAGTCACTTTATGTAGTGGTATTGATTGTGAAAAAGCAGAACTATCTTATCACCATGGAAAAGACATAGATAGTTCAATTTATATATATGGAACATCATTTCATTATACAGGTAAATTATCAAAAAAATGATAAATCGGTAAATAGATTAAGGTGATTTGGTCTTAATCTTTTTATATGGGGTTATTTTGTTTAAAGGTGTATATTCTATTGTCTTTTGGACTTTCGAAGTGTTACACGGTCTTATTTTTGGTTATTAGGTAATGTATTTTTTGATAAGGGGTTGTAGTTTATAAGAATATGGTCTAACATTCAATTTCGTAAGGGGTGTTCAATAAATCATTTGTTTTATTGGGCAGTGATATTTATATAAAATAACTTGTAATTTGATAGTAAATACCACCAATATTGTTCAATAAATGTTTTGTAATGATTAATTGGGCATTACCTATTTAGAAAGGACACATATTTATGAATGAAAAAAATGAGATTTATGGTATTGCTAGATGTAGCACCAGTAAACAAGATGTTGAGTACGAAATCACAGAACTAGTTAAGAAAGGAGTTCCAAAAGAAAATATATTTATAGAATATATTACTGGTAAAGCAGATTTAGACAAAAGAGTTGAACTTGATAAACTATTTAAAATTGTAAAACCAGGTATTTCAAAAATTGTAGCCACTGATATTACTAGAATTGCACGTAATCCTAAAACTTTTTATGAAATATTAGAGTTTATAGAAAACAATAATTTATGTTTAGAAATTGGAACTTTAATTTGTGATTGTAGAAATAGTGAGTTAGATATTATGACAAGTACTATGCTTCAAGTATTATCAGTATTTGCCTCTTTTGATATTAAAATGAAAACATTTCAAATTAAATTAGGATTAAGAAATGCAAAAGAAAAAAATGTTAAGTTAGGTAGAAAAGCAATTACTAAAAAAACATTAGAAAATGATCCAATGTTTATTAAATACTATTCACAATATAAAGCAAAGCAAATTAATTTAAGTGAGATGGCTCGGTTATGGGGTAAATGTAGAAATACTTGTTACAATAATATTAAAATTTATGAGTGTAAAAATTCTTAGGAAAAGGTGATCTACCTTTTCTTTTTGTATGTCTACGTCTTTCATTCCTTTTATTTATCTTTTTCTTATACTCAGGATTATATTTTTTACTTCTATTAGTATATACATCATTACGATTTAAAAAATATCTAACTTGTGTTGCACTTCTTTCTATTCCATATAATTCCTTAATTCTAGTTGCGGCCTCCTTATAAGATTTAGGAGGCTTTTTTCTAAATTCTTTTAATATTTCATCCTTTCTAGTATATAATACAGACCTTTTATGATTTTTTCTATGGAAAAATCTATTATTTTCTAAATATTTATTTGTATAATTAATGATTGTTCTTTTACTCAACATAGTGTTATTTACTATATAATCTATAGTTTTACCTTCACTTCTTAATAATATTACTCGTATTTTTTTCTTAATTGCTGGAGATAGAAAATCACAATCCATAAATTCAGTCAATTTTTCTTTTTCTTTTATGTCCAATTTCAGCTTTTTAGGTTTCAAAATATCACCTCTAATATCATTATACTACCTAAATTTTTATGGTGCAAGAATACCCTATGAAAATTTATCGAAATTGTGCTTTATCAAAAGACACACCCCCTCGCAAACCTAGATAAAATAAGGGTTTTATCAAGATTGTCTAAAAAAATTAGCATTTTCTTTCTTAATGAGTGAAAGCATTAGGGCGGAGTCTGCTCTGTTTTCTAAGAAAGGAGAGAAAATATGGGAAAAATAGTAAACAGATTTTCCAGAGACGGTATCATTACTGTCCATGACAATCTATTAGCAGATTTGTATTCGCTAAATATGGATAACCATTGTGATGTTGAAATTATTAATGGTGACCAATATTTAGTAAATCAGTCAGTTGGAAGAAATTATAGTATTGGTCTTCGTGTAAAAATTCCTAAAGACCTAATAACGATTAATGGAAAAGTCCAGAAATTTGTTGACCTTTATCCACAACTTCAAAATAGAATTGAAGAAGAACTAAAGGAATACTTATATTTTTCAAACATTGAAATATTTATTACAAATATGTTGATGGATAAGTTCCTAAAAAATGGGACAAACTTTGAAATTTCCATTAAAGAATTGGAAGGATTTTATAGGAAAGGAAAAAACGATTATTCAAAGGTAAGAGTTAGTGACTCAGCATTTAAGAGATATGTAAAAGTTTTAAGTAGTTTAGAAAAAAAAGAAATATTTTTAAAAACTAACAAAAACTTTAGACAAAACAAATATGGTGTTAATAATATCGATGTAAACCAACCGTTTATAAGACTTATTAACCCTAGAGCCGATGGAACTAACAACATTAGATTTTCATATTCTTTTTGGGAGTTTGGACGTGTTATTAAACTCTCAAGAAGATACTCTAACACCTTAAATAAGACAGCATATATGTTAAATATGAATCAATCATTGAAGCATGTTGTAGCATACTTTGTTGCAAGAGATGTGTTTATTGCTAATGGAAATTTATTGAGAGTAAAATGTGCTCAAGATTTATCACGAAACTTTATACCTTTTAGACCAGAAGATTATTACTTTATCAAATATGATAGTCGAGAAAAGGAATTTAGCGGTTATTCCATTAATTCGAAAATTGATGGTTTTAAAAGTCAACCAAACAAAAATAGAACTCATAGAATGATGGCTAAATATGTATCTTTCGGTATAGGATGTTCTGGTGTATACGAGTGTGAAACTAACTTTGAATATGATGAAAGTGAGTGGTTTGAACATAAGCATGAATTTGATTATGATTTAGAAGGAAATTTAAACTACTCATTCAGTCTAAACGATGTTGGACAAGATGTTAAAGTGACATTTACAGTAACCTTAAAGGACATATTATATTTGTAAGTAAAGTTCGATTTTGAGAAAGTAAAGTTCAAAATCAGTTTAATTATAGCGATTATATCGGCTTTTATTGTTACGATATAAGAGCTTTAAAAAAGGAAGGAAATTAAAATGACAAATGAAAAATTTATAAATGAAGAATTAATTAAAATATTTAATTCAATGAATGATATGAGATTATGTATTTCTACAATACAAAGTTTAAAAGATTCAAAAGTATTGAGTAATTATGAAATCAAATTTTGTAATGAAGTCATAAATCAAATTGAAGTATTAGGTAGTTTTAGTATTGAAAAAGTTATATACAACACTAATGCTATAACAGGAAAAAATTATTTATTAAACAAAGATTTATTAGATATCCATTATGATAAAGAAATATTAATTCAAAAAATAGATAATTATATTAAATCTATTGAAGAAGAACGTTTAAATAAGTTAGCAGAAGATGTAATTAACGATGTCAAAAATAGAAACTTTAGCAAAAAAGGTGTTGATTTTCTATATAACAGTTTCATCGAACAAATTGACTTTCAAAATGATAATGAGTTTAATGAGTTAGAAGATTATAAAATGATTTTTAGTGAAATGTCAACAGGAACTAAAGTAACTGATGAACTTACTCATGGACTCATACCTGGATTTGTTACAACAATAGTTGGAGATAGTTATGATTACAAAAGTCTATGGGCATTAAACATTGCTTATAGTGCTTTAAGTAAAGGATATAATGTTTTATACCTTTCGGTAGGCTTATTTAAAAGAGAATTATATGAAAGATTTATAATAAGACATTCTTGTGATGATAAGTTTAGTTATGCTATTGATAGAACTACTATAATATTAAATCGTGATGATAAAGACTTTTTAAATTATTATCACAACATATATTCTGACTTTAAAAATAATTTGCTAGATAAATTAATAGTTATAGATGAAAATGAAGCAGATATATATTCACATTATAGTTTATTAAGATTAATGATAGGTGCTGAAAATGAGTTTAAGAAAAGAAATAATAAAGGTATCGATTTATTAATAGTTGATGACTTTACTTATATGAAATTCAACACAAATGGAAAATGGGTTACGGGATTAAACAGTACAACAGAAGAATATTATCCATTCTTTAAAAATCAAGCACGTAATTTTATCGGTAGTGGTAAAAAAATATCAATAGTAGTGACATACCAAGTTACAGACTTTTTTCCTGGAACTGTAAGTGGTTTTATACCAAATAATTTAAAAGGATTATCTGATAATATATTTTTGATATATTGTGATAGTCAATTGTCACGTTCAGATGTTATTAGATATCAAATTTACAAAAACTATTTAGGTAACACTATGAATGGGACTTGTTCTCTTTCTTGTTCTATAAACAATTGGCATTTATATTACGAAGAAAAATTAAATAAAACTATTTGTGATGTTTATGAAAAAGAATTTGCAAAGAAAACTGACCAAAGTGTTGAAAGTGTATTAGAAAATAATGCAAAAACAATAGAAGAAAATAAAAAAATTGATCTTTCAGGCTTGGATGATATGCTTGGAGATTTATTTGAAGATACAAACAAAGAAAAAGATATTAAAGGGTTTGAAATTTCATTTAAGGAGGAAAAATAATGAATATTAAATTTAAAGAAATGGCAGGATATTTTATCCACATGGGATTATATCTAAACACAGTTAGCGAAAAAGAATTTGCAGAGCAAAAGAAGATAAATGAAAATATGGTAAATTTCTTAATGCAAGCATACCTATATTTATCTGCATATAATTTTGAATTACCACAACCAAAACAACCAGAGAAAAAAGTAAGTGATAATAATAATGAGGTGTATTTATCAAGAAAACAAGTGTTAGAAATGTATAGTCCTTTATTTACTTCTTATGCACTATCTCAAGCAATTCATACTAATGGTTTTCCATATGTCAAACGAGGAAATAAATATTTCTTTAAAAAGTCTGAAATTGATAAATGGTTAAAGGAAAATGGTGATAATCGTGGTAATAAAAGAATTAAGTTTGTCTAGGCTGTTGTTAGTTATTGTTATTTGTGGTAACAGTATAATTAGGTGGTGGTAAAATATGAAGAAAGAAAAGAACATAACCGAGATAATACCAAATAAAAAATATCGCATTAGTATCGAAAAAGGAAGAAAACAAGATGGCACTAGAAATAGAATTACTGAAACTTTTGAGGGTACTTTAAAACAAGCAATTGACCGTAGAGATGAGTTATTATATGAAGTAAAGCATTTTCAAATAAAACCAGATAGTAATATGAATTTCCTAGAATATGCAAAACTATGGTTAAAAGATTATGCAGAAATTAATATTAAGCCATCTACTCTTTATGGATATAAGAGTTGTTTAAATGCACACATATTACCAAGGTTTAAAGATTATAAGTTGTCAGATATTACTGTATATGAGTTGGAAAAGTTTTACAATGATTTAAGGAAAACAAAATCATTAAACCCAGACAGTAATGGCAATCATAATTTGCTTTCTGAAGCAGTTGTAAGACATCAACATAGTTTATTATGTGTAATGTTAAATACAGCAGTCAAGTGGGATTTTATCAATTTTAACCCATGTTTAAAGTTGACTAAACCACCAACAGTTACTAGAAAAGAAATGAAATTCTATGATGAGGAAGAATTAAAAAAGTTATTTCAACATTTAGAATATGAAAATTTAACATTTAAAACAGCAATTTATTTATTAACTTTAGGTGGTATACGACGTGGTGAATGTTTAGGATTATTTTGGGAACATGTCGATTTTGAAAAAAAGACAATTACCATAAAAAATAATCTTCTAAATATTCGAGAAAAAGGAGTTTATTTAGATACACCTAAAACTAAAAAAAGTAAAAGAACAATCTCCTTACCAGATATTTGTTTTGACTTATTAAAAAAGTTAAAAGCCAAACAAGAACTAGAAAAAGAAATGTTTAGTAATGATTGGATGGATACTGAATTTGTCTTTAAAGATGAATATGGTAATTACTATAATCCTTCAAGATTAAGCAGACAATGGGTTCTATTTCAAAAAAAGCATAATTTAAAGCATATACGATTACATGATTTAAGGCATACTTGTGCTACTTATTTATTGAGTCATAATGTACCAATAGCAACAGTAAGTAAAAAGTTGGGTCATTCTAATATTTATACTACTTTAGATGTTTATACACATTCAGTAGATAGTGATGATATAGAGGCATCAAATTTATTAAATAATATGGTAATAAAATGCAAGGAAGATGTTAGTGATGAAAAAAATCATTAACATTTTTCTTTATTTTTTCAATTTATAGGAACGAATTTCAAAAAAGTGTGTTATAATTAATTCGGTGCTAATGCTTGCGTGGCGGAATTGGTAGACGCACAGCACTCAAAATGCTGCGGTTTTACGACCATGAGGGTTCGATTCCCTCCGCAAGCACCAATTATTTTGAAAAAATAAGAAAAATACCTATTGTGGGAAAAATCCCACAAATAGAATTTGGTTTTTCAATTTGTGGGGTACCTGTGGGAATTATATCATTTCATTTCAAAAAGACATATATTATTAATTGTTTTGAAATGATACGAATTGAAACGAAAACACAGTATTTATAACGGAATTTGAGTTAAAATCAGTTGATTTCAAAATCACTATTATAATTCTCAAAATCCAATGTTTGAAAAAACGTGTCGGTTCGAGTCCGACCAGGAGCACCATTAACGATTTTGTTCGAACTATTCGAACTTTTGATATATGAAATCAATCTTAAAGGATTGATTTTTTATATTGTAATTTCAACCGCACCACTTAATTTAATTTTATCAGATAATAAATATTAGTCAATTTTTCTTTT
>CAKONF010000018.1 GCA_934097015.1 uncultured Bacilli bacterium
GTTGTTTTTTCTTCTATATAAGGTAGTTGAGCCATAGGACTACTTGGCATAGTATCTTGCCAATACTTTTTAGAATCTGCAGATTTTGTATATCCTGATGTCTTTAAATTTAAAAATATTTGATACATAGAATTATTAGGATCATATACTCTAATTGAATATTGGTCTTTAGTTCCGGCTGTAATAACTTTCCATCCCTTTGGCTTTTTAAGAGTAATATCACCATTACTAAAATCTTCAAATTCTATCTGACTTGCTTCTGATTTAACAATTTTTATGTTTTTATCTGAATTATCAAATATTTTCTTTCCAATATTTTTATGATTTTTTGTAAAAACTGGATATAGAAGAAGTAAAAGTGCAACTACAGCAATTACAATCGTTTCCTTTTTAGGAATATTTAATTTCCCAATTTTTAAAATAAAACATCTCTCCTCTCCTATACAATATTATAATTTTATGTTTTTAAAATAACAACACTCTTTCCCACAAAAGCAATGTTTTTGATGGAAAGTTATTTTTGTTATTAAATAGATGTTGTATAATATTTTCAAAGGAATGGTGTATTATGAAATTTAAAGATGTTTTAAATAAATATTTAAAAGAATTAAATTGTACTTCTAAAAAAATATCAAATGAATCAGGTCTATCAGAATCAGTTATAAGTAGATATAGAAATGGTGAAAGAACACCACTAAAGAATAGTGAACAAATAAATAAATTAACAACGGCAATATATAAAATTTCACAAGATAATAATAAAAATTTAACTTATGATAAAATATTAAATGATTTTAATGCAACTATAATAAATAATGATTTTAACTATGAAACACTTAGCAATAATTTAAATACATTAATCACATTATTAAAAATAAATACTAATAAGATGGCAAAATATATAGTTTTTGATGCATCACACATTTCAAGAATTAGATATGGCAAAGCCAAACCATCAAATCCAATTGAATTTGCAAATAAAATCTGTTCTTATATTTTTTTAAAATATAATAGTCCAGAAGACATAAGTACTTTATCTACTATCATCGGTTGTGATAAAAAAGAATTAGTAGAAACAAAATTCATAAATACTTTATTCTATTGGTTAATAAATGAAACAACTCATACAAAAAGTCAAATAGCAGAGTTTCTACATCATTTAGATTCATTTAATTTAGATGATTATATAAAGGCTATAAAATTTGATGAATTAAAAGTACCATCAATTCCATTTTATAGACCAAAGAGTAAACGCTACTACGGTTTAGAAGAAATGAAAGAAGGAGAATTAAATTTCTTTAAAGCAACTGTTTTATCTAAATCAAAAGAAGATATATTTATGTATAACAATATGCCTATGGAAGATATGGCAAAAGATATTGAATTTGGAAAAAAATGGATGTTCGCTATAGCCTTGTGTTTAAAAAAAGGACATCATTTGAATATCATTCACAATCTTGATAGACCATTCAACGAAATGATGTTAGGACTTGAAAGCTGGATACCAATCTATATGACAGGACAAATATCACCATACTATTTTAAAGATAATAAAACAAACATATATAACAATCTTGATTATTTTTCAGAAGTTGTAGCACTAAGTGGAGAATGTATTAAAGGACATCATAATAAAGGAATGTATTATTTAACAACTAATAAAAAAGAATTAGAATATTACAAAGAGAAAACTGATTTAATTTTAAAAAAAGCAAAACCTCTTATGGAAATATATAAAGAAGATAAAATAAATGAATTTGAATTATTTATAAAAAATGATGAAAAAATAATAAGTGATAGAAAAAGATTTCTTTCTTCTCTACCCTTATTTACAATAAATGATGAACTGTTAATTAAAATATTAAAAAGAAATAAAATAACAAATTCTAATATTAATAAAATTCTTAAATATAAGCAAAATAAATTTAACAATATAAAATCCATTATTGAAAATAATTGTTTAGATGATTATATTTATAAAATAAAAGAATATGAATTTAAGGAGGAAACTCCATCACTTTCATTAAACAATTTGTTTTTAGATAAAACAATTACTTATACCTATAAGGAATATATAGAACATTTAAAACAAACAAATGATTTTGCAAAAAAACATAGCAATTATCATATTAATTATGAAAATTACAGAACATTTAAAAATATAACAGTTACAATATTAAAAAATAATTATGTAGTTTTATCTAAAAATTCTAATCCAACTATTCACTTCGTAATAAGACATCCAAAATTAGTTGAAGCTATTGAAAATTTTAATCCGATTGTAAAGGAATAAAAGAAACTAAAAAAATAAAAATTAAATACATAATTACAACAATGTCATTAATATCTATACCAAAATTATATGGGGTTAAACATAATAAAATGAAAAACACTTTAATGAATTTTTTAAATTGTACTTTCACTAATCCTACTGCAATAGTAATGAACTTATTTTTTTAATGTGATTTAAGAATTAAAAAAACAAATTATATTCAAATTTTCTCCCCAAGTTTCAAAGAATAATGCACTTTTACCTAACAACTTGCTTTTAATTTAATAGACTTTTTTGGATTTAATATAAAGTAACCATTATTTAATTTTATATTATGATTATATAAAGTGATTTCTGCATATCCTATATTATCATTCAACAAAAATAGAGCAATGCAATTATTTATATATCTACAACCTACTAAATGTAATATTTTTCTATCATACAAACCTATATTAACGTAATTCATAGTAAAGAATTTTTTAATAAAGAACACTAGCACCATTATCTAAAACTACATTTATTTTCTACTAGATAGTTTAAATATTTATTTTTTATATCATACTATTTGATTTATTCTTTATTAACACTATTACTTCTTCAAAATTCAAAACAAAAGAAACAAATATTTTGCTTCTTTATTAATTATTATCTACTATTATTTGTCCATCTATAATTGGTATATTAGTGAAACTAGCATCCATTAATGTAAAGTTTCTTTCTGGTGCTGTTGGATTTACTATTTCTATCGTTTGTGTTTCTTCAGTCATAGTTATAGATTTTACACCTTCATCAAAAGTATGACTACCATCGCTTGATATTTGTTTATAATATATCGGATTACTATCAGATGCTGCATAAGGAACATTGCTAAATACAGCATTACCTTCTTGATCAGTTGTTATCTCTGTACCTAATATCGTTCCAGTACTGTCAGTTCTAACGAATTTAGCACCAAAAATATCTATTCCAGTATTAGCATCCCCAGTATCTGTTACATGAAGTGTTAAAGTTCCTTTAGCACTTATTGTAAATGCATAGGTTTCAACACCATCAACTATATTAACACTAGTTGGTGAAAGTGTAGAAGAATCATAACCACCTGCAACGGCAGTTACATTGTATGTGCCTGTAACAAGTTCGATACTTCCTTTACCATTTGTTATTGGAATTGTGTGTCTTGCCATAATATTATTTTACCTCCCTTTATTCTTAAATTTGGATAATTTTTATCCGTTAATAAAATTGTAATAAGATGTTTTTTTATACTATTATTATTAATATTTATACAATAGGTTCTATTTTTTTTAGCAATTATGGGTACTAAAATAATTGATAAATTACTATATATAATTATTTTATATACTTCATTATCACAAATAGGTAATTCTATATTACCAAACATATCTGTTATACCTTCATAAACAATCTTATTACATGTGTCTTTTAATATAATTTTTAAATTACTTAAAATTATATTATTATTACTTCTTAGTCTTATATATATACAATCTTTATTCATAACCCACCTCATTACAATATAGTGTATGTTTTATTCGACTCTTTTGTAAAGGCTTATTCCTCTATACTCCAAATTATTAAAGTACAATAATCTTCATCCATAAGTAAATTTTTGTTTGGAATAATTATTAGTCCTTTATCTGTAGAAAATGTAATATTACTAACTTCAACATTTCCATTATTAGAATTAGATTCATAAACCAACTGTTTATTAGTTGTTAAATTAATTAATTCATTATCAAATTTTTTAAATTTTAATGAATCAATTAATACTTTATCACCACTTATCATAGGATTTACATAATTAATATACAATTTCCATTTAGTACTGTTTATTCTACTATCTACAACTCTAATCTCTGTCATGTTTTTCTTATGTAAAATTATAGGATTATAAGATACAGGTATAGTACTAAAAGGTATATTTTCTGTAGTTTTTAAAAGTGTTAATTCTCCATTAAATGGTATATTTACTTTTCTTTCCGTATAACATCCATTTAAACAAGATGTTATTTTTACTCGCGTATTATCTGGAACTGCTGAATCAATATCTATTTCGAATAATCCTTCTTCATTTGCAGTTGTAGTTAATCTTTTAGTATCATATTCTATTAAAACTGCTGAATAAGGTATTGTATGCCCAGAAATAGTATTTATTGAATTATTTATTGGATGTATATTAATTTTTAACATTCCTATTGTTAGTATTTTTATATTTTGAAATGAAAAACTATTTATATCTGTAAGTAAACTTAATTCACTTTCTGTAAAATTATGTGACGTAATTGTAGTAGTATCCTTATCAAATGTACCATTTATTTCTGCAAGACTATTTTCCTTATACCAATAATATGCAGGTGTATCATCTAGCGTACAAGCATTTAAATAATCTAAAGCATAAATCCACATATTTATTCTACTAAATTTAAAAGAAAAATTAATTGGATTATTTGTATACATAACATTTGCATTTTTTGTGTAAATATTTATATATTTAGGATTATCAAATATGATTTTTTGATTAGAACCTTTAAAATAAATATTATAATTATCACTCGGTGTTTTCATATAAGTATTTATTACTGAAAAACTAGCTCCCTCTTTTACTGTAAGATTACCAAATATACTCCACATTGGTATTCTTTGATGACTTTTTTCAATAAAAGTAAAATTTGCCATTTCTTCTATTAATACATTTCTAGCTCCATGAGTTGTTGTTATAGAAAATCCATTTCCTGTTGTTAAAAGAAATTCTGCGCCATGACCTACTATTAAATCTAATTTATTAGTACCATTCATAAGTTCTTCATTAGTTGTAATATTAACATGACTATTGGGAACTATTTTTATATAGGAAGGTATAACATCATTAAAGAAGAATACTGGATCAACATTTGAATTACTCGTAATAGTTGTATTTCCTCCAATTATAATCCTATTTGAATCACAAATTTTTTTTACAGTCACATTATTTGTATCGACACCAGATATCATAGAATCATTTATTTTAGTGGTACCGTAATAATTACAAGAAAGTTCTACTCCACTAAAATTAATATTATTATATTCAACTACTAAGTCATTATAATTTGGATGAGATGGAACGTATACTACTCCATAAGTATGAGAACTTATTATATTCATGTTTTTTAATACTATTTTTTTATTTTGTTTATTAGCATTTATAACATCAGTTGATTCTGTTAAATTGTTTGTATACGTATATTTGTTATCATTATATGTTCCATCAATTACTATTTCTGTTTTATTAGAATTAATTGTAAATCCACTAGTAAGTGTTATATCACTACCAAAAAACACATAAGTATAGTCATTTGTTTCACTTAGTACTTGTTTTAATTCTTCACTGTTATTTACAACAACTGTATTATCATTTATTATCTGCATAATATCACTATCCTTTATTTTAGGATATGACTGAAACATAAAAAGATATAATTAATAAGTATTAAAAAAGAATAGATTTTTTTACTCTAATTAATTTTGGTAAAACTTAAGTTTGCGTTAGTGTTTCCATCAAATATTATATTTACATCAGTATATGATTTTATTTCTAACGTAGTAACATCATTTTTGTTTAACTTTGAAATAAGCGGTGTTCTTTCTATTTGTAATTTAAGAAAAAACGTTACTAATATTATATATAGAAATGAGACTAAAAATATATATTTGCCGAAAATGTGAATATCATCAGTATTTAAATAGTTAAAATTTCGCCTCACATCTACATTATTATTTGATAAACTTTCTTACAATATGAAAAAATCAAGGATTTCCTTGATTATTTTCCTAAATAAGTTACAACTAATGTTACAAGTGGATTTGCAAAATATGATTTTGTAGATAAATCTCTTATATCTGGTGTACTTAAATATATTGTACTATTTCCTAAATTAGCAAGTTCATACAATGTATTTGTATCTGTTACTGCAACGATTCCGTGTGCATGTAATTCTACTGGTTCACCGTTATAAACCCATTCGCCTACTCCAACATATATGTTGTCAGTATTATTTTGTCTTAACCCAACAGAAACTATGTCTGTTGTAGGATCAAAGTCTACTCCATTTACAGACGGATAAGCAGAAACAGTAAATTCTATTTTATAATGTCCTATTTGATTAAATTTAATTGTTTCATCGTCTGTATTAATTGTAACTAGACTAGTTGGGTCTAATTCCATTCTATCTAGCGGCAATCTTTCAGAGGAAGCAACTGGTATTCCATCAGCGCTAGTTCCATCGTTATAAGTTACTACGTAAGCAGACCTAACAGATTCTAATCCCACTGGTCCAGTTGGACCAATTTCACCTTGAAGTCCTTGTGGACCTGTTGGTCCTGTTGGGCCTATTGGTCCTGTTGGGCCTGTTGGACCAGTTTCACCTTGAAGTCCTTGTGCACCTGATGGGCCCGTTGGTCCTGTCGGACCAGTTTCACCTTGAAGTCCTTGTGCACCTGATGGGCCCGTTGGTCCTGTCGGACCAGTCGGACCAGTTGGGCCTGTTGGGCCAGTTGGGCCAGTTACTCCTTGGATACCCTGCAAACCTTGTAAACCTTGTGGACCTGTTGCACCAGTTAAACCTTGTGGACCTTGAAGACCTTGTGTTCCTTGAGGACCAGTTGCACCAGTAGCTCCAATTGAACCTTGTATTCCTTGTGCTCCTTGTGGACCCGTTGGGCCTGTTGGACCTTGAAGCCCTTGTGCTCCCTGAAGACCTTGTGCTCCTTGTGGTCCTGTTGGGCCTATCTCACCTTGTACTCCTTGAATACCCTGTATTCCTTGTGGACCTGTTGGACCTACACTACCACTCATTCCTGATGGACCTGTTGGTCCCGTTGGGCCAGTTGGACCTGTTGGACCAGTCAAACCTCTAGGTCCTGTTGGGCCAGTTGGACCTTGCATCATACTACCACAATATGGGCTACATCTATGTTCATTCATTTTTTATAATACCTCCTATTTATATAATATGTTTATAATATAAAAAAAGAATATAAAAAAAGTATCATTATTTGATACTTTTAAACACATTGGTAGCTGCAACTGCTCCTTCACTAACTGCCGTCACTAATTGATATAAATCTTTTTTTATTATATCTCCAGCAGCATATATACCTTTAATACTTGTTTCCATATTCTTATCTACTACAATATAATTATTATCCATTTTTAAATTTAAATCTTTTAAAATACTAGTACTAGGTTCATATCCAATATTAATAAATATTCCAGAAAGTTTAATTTCTTCATCCTTAATTTTAATAGATTCTACTACATCATTACCAATAATCTCTTCTATAACACTATTAAATTTAACAATTACATTATCTTTATTTAATACATCTTTTACTAAACTTTCACTACCTATAAATTTATCTTTTCTAACTATTACATAAACTACTTCACATATATTAGATAAATATAAAGCAGATTCTAAAGCACTATTTCCTCCACCTACTACACAAACTTTTTTATTTTTATAAAGATTACCATCACATGTAGCACAATAACTTATTCCCCTACCCATATATTTATCTTCATTTTTAATACCAAGTTTCTTAGGCTTTCTACCACTACAAATAATAATTTTCTTAGCCTTATATTCATTATTAGTGGTTATTACTGTTTTAATATCACCATCTGTTATATTAATTACTTCTTCATTATAAAGTGGAATATTTAAACTATTAAAATGTTCAAATAAATTGAAAGCAAAATCACTTCCACTAATGCTTTTTATACCTGGATAATTTTCAACAATACTAGAAGTACTTATAATACCTCCTGGAACTCCATAATTAATAACACAAATATTTAAACCACTTCTTTTAGCATAAATACTTGCACTAACACCACTAGCTCCAAGTCCTATAATAATAACATCATAAATCATATATCACCTAAAATCTTAAAACATCTTTATTACTTTTATCATTATAAAGATCTTCAAATTTTCCTTTCTTACTATTTATTATTAACATAACCACACCAACTATAACCATAATAACAGAAACTATCATTGCAATTCTAAAACCAGCTAACATTAAAGCATCTGTTCTACTTCTTTCAATAAAGAATCTTATTATACCATATATAATTAAGTAAAGTGCTGTTGGAGTACCAACTTTAGTATATTTATTACGTCTAATAATACAAATTAATATAAAACCAATTATACAAGATATAGATTCATATAAAAATGTTGGAGTATAATAAACACCATTTATTTTCATACCATTAATAATAAATTCTGGTATATGTAAATTTCTTAAGTGTTCTAAACTTGTTGCAATACCATGAGCTTCTCCATTAAAGAAATTACCCCATCTTCCAATAGCTTGTCCTATTAATAAACCTACAACTATAAAATCTAAATATCTAATAGTTCTTTGCTTATACTTTCTAGTATAAACTAATATAGTTAATAAACCTGCAATTATACCTCCATGTATAGCAAGTCCACCATTCCATATTTTAATTATCTCACCTATATTATTTCCATAATATTCCCAATCAAATATAACATAATAAAGTCTTGCTCCAATAATTCCCATTATTAAAGTCCAAAATAATAAATTAAATATAAAATTTTTATCTATATCAAATCTTTTAGCTTCTTTTTCTATCATATATGTTGCTACAAAAAAGCCTATTAATATTAATACAGAATACCATCTTATTTCAAATTTCCCTAAACTAAATATTACTGGATTCATAATTTAACACTCCTAATTTCTCTACCAATCAAATTATCTATAACTATACTCATTACACTAATAAATATTGATATAAAAAATGCACATAACCATCCATCTAATATAAAATGACTTCCAAGTAATAAACTTATTATTTTAAGAACAAATACATTAACTAATGGATATGTTAATCCTAATGTATATATATTTATTGGTAGCATAATAGCATTTAATATTGGTTTAACACTTTTATTCATAACTATTAATAAAATAGAAACTATAAAAGCATATTTAACACCATCAACATATATATTTTTAAATAATTTACTCGCTAAAACAATTACAACCATATTAACTATAATATTACTTATAATATCTAATACTATATCTTTTTTATCCATCTTTTTATCATATTCTAACATAATACCACTCTTTCTTACTTATACATAATAAGTGCATCAAAACAATATATTTGTTCTTCACCACTTATACATACACTAACATTAAATTTAATATCTATAACATCTTTATCTACTATAAATTCATTTATACTATTTTCTAAATCTTTTTCATGACCTTCATCTATAACTTTAACTTTCATATTATCACCACATATATTATACAATATGTGATATGTCAAAATTACTCGAATTTTAAGTCTATTAAACTATTAAATATACTAAGTATTAATACACCACCTAAACTAGATAATGCTGGATTTATTAAATAAAATATAAATGTTAATATACCAACTAATATACCATATATACTACTACCTATCTTTGTATAACTACTACTGATTGGATCTGTACTTATATATACAAAATTAAACAATATATTATTAGTAAATAACATATTCATTATATTACCAATATCTTTATCTATAAAGCAATATATAATAGTTAATACAGAGAATACTATACTAGCATAGATAGGTATTACTCTTTTATATATTTTAGAATTATATAATATTATAAAACTAATAATTAATAAAAGTATATTAGTAGTTATTATACCACCACTACCCTTACCAAGCATATAATCAAGTGCATTCATATTAAATTTATTACTAGCTTCATATATATTTAAAAAACTAAATTTACCACTTATATTCATTATAAAAAATATTATTAAACTAGTTAATGCAATTATATTTAGTTTAATATTTTTAATAAATTTAGATATAAATAATATTATAAATGTTATTATACTAAATAGTAATATATTAGTTCTTATACTACATATACCACCTATTAAAATACCATATATAGGATATAAATTACTAAAAACAATATTAATTAAGCTATCTTTACTTTTATTTATATATTTTTCATAAATTATATTAACTAAACTACCTATTATAAAACCTAATAATATTATTATTAATGGTTTAAACATACCAAATAAACTAACATAATTCTTTATATATAAACTTATACCATTTTTATAAAAACCAAATAATATAAGTGGAAATAAACTAATTATATATATTAAAGATAATTTTTTTATACTATTATCACTCTTTATCATATTTAACACATCCTTTATTAAGTTCTATTTTAGAAGGACATACATAAGAACACATACCACAATTTATACAACGTTCTTTATATTGTTTACTTTTTTTATCTTTATTAAAATACATATATTTTGGATTTATATTAACAGGACATATATTAACACATAATCCACAATTAATACAATCTACTGTTTTATATTTATTTAATTTATTAACATATATACTTCTTATATTTTTATCTATTATAAAATTAGTATCTTTTATATTTACACCATTTAATAAACCATTTACAATAATATTTTTATTATCTATATTATATTCTTTTAATATATCACTTAAGTTAGTACCAATATTAACTCTTAATACTTTAGTATAATTTATTAAATCACCAGTTAAGGTAATATAAGTACTAGATACTGGAATATTCTTTTTTAATAAATTATATATATTTAAAACATCTAATATATTTAAGTATTCTACATTATATTTTTTATTTTTATGATTAGTTAATTTAGGTAATAATATTTCTTTTTTACCAATAATATTATCATTAGTAAATAATTTTAATTCTATTTTTGGGTAAGTACCCATATTATTAAATAATATATTTACTAAATCTATATCACTATTGCTAACTGCTAATACACATTTTTTTATATTCATAATATCTATTAAAGCATCTATTGCATCTAAAATATTTATTGTATATTCTTTAAGTAATGTATTAAATGTAATCTCTGTATTAAATTCATCTATTCCATTTATTATTAATACTTTACTAGTTTCATCAAATTTATTAAGAATATTATATTTTACTATTAAATCTTTTAATTCTTCTCTAGTATAGTTATTAATATATTTTTTAGTACCTATTTTCTTTTTTGTTTTACCTCTATAATCATTTTCAATTACTATATATCTACTATTATTTATATTAGTTAAACCTAAAACTTTTCCAGATACAGTACTGTATATAAAACGATTATTATTTTTCATAATCAAATCATTTTTAAAAACTAAATCATTATCATGTACTAATATTTCCATACCATCATAATATTTTATATATATATAATCAGTTGTTAATAAATTTTCTATATTACTATCTTTCATATCTTACACCTTATATTAATTATAAACTAAAAAGTACTAAATTAATAGTACTTATTTTTTTAGATTGCAATCTCATATGGATTATTTTCAGTTCCATCACCTTTTGTTATAATTACATTACTTTTTAAGTTTATTACTGGTTGAACTATATAATCTCCAGTTGTTTCAGCACCACCGCCATTACATCCCCAGTATCCATTAAATACAGACACACCTGGTACAGAAGAAAATGCTTCAGGAGATAAAAGCCATTTATAGTTTTCTCCAGTAACCTCTTCATTATAATAATATGTATATGAATTTGGTATATCTGGATAAGTACCTAAAAATGTTAATTCATCAGCATTTAATAATCCTATAGGATAAGTTAAATCTCCATTTGTATAATTTCCATTTGAAAGTTTATATTTGTTAACTGTATATCTTGAATAATCATTATTGGATTTTTCAGCACATTTTAAAGTTGGAGTTGCATAATAATTAGTATAATAATTTCTATCCTGAACAGCAAATTCCATATCGTCATCAATAGCTTTCCCATCAATTGATGGTGTTTTATCATTACAAAACATATTATCTTCTATAAATTGCGTATAATTGTTTAAATTGTTTTTATACCATGTTTCAAGAAATTTTTTCATATCACTACTAACAATATTTACAAAAGTAGCATCATAACCTGTTTTAGCCCACTTTCCATTTTGATTTATGCATTCTTCTTCACTAGTTAAACTACTATCTACCACAGCTTTATCATTAAAAGAATCATATTTAATACATTGATTAATATTGGATGATGTTTGTCCTGTCATTCCATACATATACCCTGCATATGCATACTCTTCACTTCCATTTCCATTTTTAAAATTATTAAATTTAGATACTAAATTTGTATCATTTAATAAAATTCTAATTGATCCATCTCCATTTATTCTAACTATTCTCCATATTAATCCTGCAAACTTAATATAATTGTCAACCACATTTCCTCTATAATAATAACTTGTCCCATAATCATCTGGTGCAGTATTAAGAACCTTTTCATAACCAATAACCTTTAATTTTTTTAAAGTAGCCTTTTTTGACGAATAAGAAACCATATATGAAATTTCATTATTCTCTGTATCATAAACATATTTACCAACAGCACTAGAAATATCTCTTACTTCATATCCATAATATGCATTTTCTAATGTATTTAAAACATTTTCTAGTGCTACACCATATTCTACTTTTTTACTACCTTTATTCGTTGCACTAAATTTTTTAGTCCATGTTGTACCTGGTTCTACATTTTCTCCACCAACTACAACATCTTCTATATCTGCGTATTCTAATATTAAATTTGCTGTTGATACACTTATACTCTTTTCATTTGTATTTCCTTTTATTCTTGTTAAAAAATAAGCATAAGTTAATCCTACAAGAATTAAAAGTACTAAAAATATTCCTGTCGTACTTACTATTATTTTTTGTTTCTTTGTCATTTAATCACATCCTATTCTGTCGGCAATTTCACTTGATATGGATTAGATTGCAAGCCATCTCCACCCATTATTTTTACATTTGAAGATAAAATTATTGAAGGTCTTGCTAAAGAAGGAGCAGAAACATTTAAAAGATGTCCAACATATCCTTTTTGATTATAATATATTTTGAAATCTGATCCAGCATTATTTTTATACAAAGAGATTGAAGAAACAGCTTTTATTTGTTCATCAGAAAAATCGTTTAAAAAATATAAATTATAATTAATTTTTTCAGTTTTTGCTCCAGCGCCTAATATTTCATCAAAAGTAAATGTACCAACATACATCTCTTTGTCATCACTAAACTTTGTTAAAACGGTATCATTACATTTATAATTGATTTTTAAAGTATTTGAAATTATTCTTAAACCTGGTTCATAATAAAATGATGTCATACTATTATAATTATTATTTACTTCCTCATCTGAAAGTTTATTATGAGTATTATAATCATATCCGTTAGTGTTTATGCACCAATCTCCTGCTTTTAAATATTTTTTATAATCAGACAATTTTGATTCTTGAAAATTTTCAAATAATTGTACCATAGAATTTTCCTTATCATCTACTGGATTCAAATATGCTTTTTGTTTATGATTACCAACAGTAGAATAACCATAATTACTTATTCCTAAAGACCAATTTCCATCATATGATTCTGAATTACACGTAGTATTTTGATCCTCCAAAATCAATTTTATACTTCCATCACCCTGAATTCTTATTATTCTCCAACACATATCAGCAAAATTAACATAATTATCTTTTATGTCTCCTCTATAATAATAACTAAGGCCATAATCATCTTCTGTTAAAGAAAGTGATTTTTCTGATTCAGATACACCTTGATGTATTCTTTTAATTATCAATTTAGATTCAGTCGCTGTTATAACTTTATAAATATCATTTAAATTTTTGGTGTTTTCTGCTATAATTTGGGTTTCTTTACAGTTTCTAGATATTGTAGATGAAGCTATATATTTTCCAACTAAATCGTTGTACATATCCTTAAATTGCAAGCTTGAAACAACTGGATCTGTTAGAGTATAATTTCCAGTTTCTGCATCTACACTATATGAACTAGAATAAGTCCAATAATAATTTTTATAAGTATCATCTACTGGAACTTCTAATGATATAATAGATTCTCTACCAGAATTATTTTCAGTTTTATATTTAGTCATACTAATTTCATTTCCAGGACTAGTTAATGGAACTTCTTTATAAATTGTTCTTGTTTGATCACTTGAAGCAGCAGCAGTTTTTGCACTTTCAACTAAAGCACTAGCAAGTGTCCCACTTCCTAACGCTCCAAATGTTTTTGGATCTACTATATTCGTCTTTGCATATATTTTCTTATTCATATCAACACTTTGATCTTCATTCATTTCTTTATATGAAACTATTAGTTCATAACTTTGTACTTCTTCTGGTTCTATATTATTTGTTATTAGTATTGTTCCTATTATTGGAAATTCATGTTCTGTTTCTACTTTATTACAAGTAGTCCCTAAACTACTAGTACAATTTAATGTATATACTAAATCCGATCTTCTCGTTAAAGTATTTACAACTTTTTCTAATGCTACACCGTATTCTACCTTTTTATTTCCTTTATTTGTTGCACTAAATTTTTTAGTCCATGTTGTACCTGGTTCAACATTTTCTCCACCTACAACAATGTCATCTATATCTGCGTATTCTAATATTAGATTTGCTGTTGATACACTTATACTCTTTTCATTTGTATTTCCTTTTATTCTTGTTAAAAAGTATGCATAAGTTAATCCTACAAGAATTAAAAGTACTAGGAATATTCCTGTCGTACTTACTATTATTTTCTGTTTCTTTGTCATTTAATTTACTTCCTATTCTGTTGGTAATTTAATTTTATACATATTATCATATGTACCATTTCCGTCTACAAATAAAACATCATTTCTCAAATTTACTACAGGTCTTATTTTCGCAACTTGATTATACACATAAGTAGCTTTTATTAGATTGTTGCTTACATCAAAAATATAATTAATAACATTTCCTTTAGCATTTGGTTTAATATACGTAGTCATAAGCCACCAATTAGAAGATATATTAGAATCAACTAAATAAAAATTAGTATTTTTTATAACTCTTGCACCACCTGCAAAAAAGACTTCATCTGCACTCATCAACCCTATTGGATACTTAAGTTTTGCATCTAAAGATACATCATTTATACTATCAGTAGTTGTAGTAAGTCTAGAACTTTTTACAGAAAAATTTTCAGTGCATTTTAAAGTAGGAGTTACTAAATTAGCTGAAGTAATTCTATAAGAAGGTGAATATTTTGTTGCAATATCATTAAATCCTACACTATTTGGATCAAGAACACTTTTGTCATTACAAAATAATGCATCAGTAAGATATTTAGAAAAATTATCTTTTAAATTATTTTCATACCATTCGTCCACTTTTATTTTAATATTACTATCTTTTACATTTGCATGAGTTGCTTCATATGCAGTTGTTGTCCAAACTCCACCATTTTTTTCACAATTAGTCTTTGTATTATAAGAAGCATCACTTATTTTATCAATTACTTCATTCTCTTCACTCAAAGTCAAACATCTTTCTACATTCGTCGTAACTCCAGTTAATCCATACATATATCCTGTATAAGCATTATCTTTAATTGGGCTTTGATTAAATTCCATCTCATCACCAACAACATCATCTAATATTAATCTTACACTTCCATCTCCATTTATTCTGACTATTCTCCAAATTTTGTTTGCAAAAAACACATAATTATCAACCACATTACCTCTAAAATAATAACTAGTTCCATAATCATCCAATGTATTATTCAAAACTTTTTCATAACTTTGTTTTAAATTTTTAAAAGTTGCTATAGTCGTTGTCGAATCATATGATTCTAGATATTTAATCCAATTACTAGTAGTATTATAAACATATTTTCCTACTGCATCATTTATAGTTGTTATACTAACACCATTTTTTACATCATTTAAATTATTAGAAACTAACCAATACGTTATACTAGGGTTAGTCATTTCCTCATTAGTTGTAAATGTATCCTCATAATAAGTTTCTGAAGGACCAGTGAAATTAATTACTTTACTTCCAAAAGTAGTTCTAATACTATCATTACTTTCACTAGCTTTCTTTGCACTGTCTATTATTTTACTCGCAAGTGTCCCACTTCCTAGTGCTCCAAATGTTTTTGGATCTACTATATTTGTCTTTGCGTATATCTTTTTATTCATGTCAACACTTTGATCTTCATTTTGTTCTTTATATGAAACTATTAGTTCATAACTTTGTACTTCTTCTGGTTCTATGTTATTTGTTATTAATATTGTTCCTATTACAGGAAACTCTGTTTCAGTTTCTACTTTATTACAATCTGTCCCTAAACTACTAGTACAATTTAATGTATATACTAAGTCCTTTGTTCTCTCTAATGTATTTAAAACATTTTCTAGTGCTACACCATATTCTACTTTTTTGCTACCCTTATTTGTTGCACTAAATTTTTTAGTCCATGTTGTACCTGGTTCTACATTTTCTCCGCCTACAACAATATCTTCTATATCTGCGTATTCTAATATTAAATTTGCTGTTGATACACTTATACTCTTTTCATTTGTATTTCCTTTTATTCTTGTTAAAAAATAAGCGTAAGTTAATCCTACAAGAATTAAAAGTACTAAAAATATTCCTGTTGTACTTACTATTATCTTTTGTTTCTTTGTCATATACTACACTCCTATTCTGTTTGTAATTTTATTTGATAAGGATTTGCTTCCGTTCCATCACCTTTATAAAGCAAAGTATCATTTTTTAAATTAATAACTGGATGTATTGAAAAATTCGACGTTGATACAGGTCTAACAAAATTTAAAACACCATTGTTATAACCTACAAAACCTTCTGAAGCAGAGCCTGTACCTAAATAAAGATTTGGCGACATTAACCACATTGTATTTTTTAAAACTAAAGTATGTAAATAATAAGTTAGATTTTCTTGACTATATGCATATGCACCCGCATATGCTACTTCATCTGCAGAAAGTAATCCTATTGGATATGTTAAATTTCCATTTGTTTTATTTCCATTTAATAATGTCGTTTCACTTACCGTATATCTTGAATATGTATTTTTTGCATTTTCAGCACACTCAAACGTTGGCTTTGATGTTGTTATATATGTTATTCCTGAACTATATTTTAATCTTTCCATTGATGAATAATATGTTTGATTTTTTCCATATCCTTTTGCAGTATTATTTTCACCTATAGAACTTGAAGCAAGAGTTTTATCATTACAAAACAATGTATCTGCAACATAATTTGAATTATTAGTATCTACTATATTTGTTTTATACCAATTTTCTAAAGTAGTTTTTATTGTACTGCTGACAACATTAACATGTGTTGCATCATATGGTGTTGGTGCCCATTTTCCTCCATTTGCAATACATGTTTCTTCTGTTGTATTTGTTATATCTACTTCGGCAGATGTTCCATCACTATTTAATTTTATACATTGATTTACATTTGTTTCTGTTTGATTCGTCATTCCATACATATATCCTACATATGCATTATCATCACGATTAGAATTGAATTCAATCAACTGAAGTGCATCATTCGTTGCTATTTTTATACTTCCATCTCCATTTATTCTAACTATTCTCCATATAATTGGATCACCTTTTTTATGAATTAAAGTACAATCATTATTATAATTTGCATCATTTTGACATTCTAATAAAGATTTATAATAATGTTCTATTCCCGAATTTTGCATATAACCAGCATAAATATCTTCACTATATGTTGAAAATGATACATAATTATCTAATACGTTTCCCCTAAAGTAATAGCTTATTCCATAATCATCTGGTGCATTATTTAATACTCTTTCATTCTCTCCTGATATTGATGTGAATTCAGTCACTCTTGTCCCAAATTTTGTTCTTGTTGCATAACTTTTTTCACTTGCTTTCTTTGCACTGTCTATTATTTTACTTGCAAGTGTTCCACTTCCTAATGCTCCAAATGTACTTGGATTTACAATATTTGCCTTTGCATATATCTTTTTATTCATATCTACACTTTGATCTTCATTTTGTTCTTTATATGAAACTATTAGTTCATAACTTTGTACTTCTTCTGATTCTATGTCATTTGTTATTAATATTGTTCCTATTACAGGAAACTCTTGTTCGTCTTCTACTTTATTACAATCCGTTCCTAAACTACTAGTACAATTTAATGTATATACTAAATCTTTTGTTCTTTCTAATGTATTTAAAACATTTTCTAGTGCTACACTATATTCTACTTTTTTACTACCCTTATTCGTTGCACTAAATTTTTTAGTCCATGTTGTACCTGGTTCTACATTTTCTCCACCTACAACAATATCATCTATATCTGCATATTCTAATATTAAATTTGCTGTTGATACACTTATACTCTTTTCATTTGTATTTCCTTTTATTCTTGTTAAAAAATATGCATAAGTTAATCCTACAAGAATTAAAAGTACTAAAAATATTCCTGCCGTACTAACTATTATTTTTTCTTTCTTTGTCATTTGATATCTACTCCTTATCATATATAATTATTATATAATTTTTGTTTTATTATTAACATGGGCCTATAGTACTAGTTTTATTAAAGCATATTTTACTAGAATATTTTGTCGATATAGCACACAAAAAAAGACCATATTTTTAACTTCGTTATAACCCCCCCCCCCGAACAAATATTCGAGGCCGGGAGAGAAGTTATACAGCCTTTAATTAACTTTTCAACAATATATAATAATTCAGTATTTAACAACTCTACTCTAAATATAATATATCAAATATTAATTTACATATCAAGCATTTTTAATCAACTCTTATTGGAACAACAAAATCTCTTCCATATTTATAATTAGTATTATTTTCTATATAATTTATTACTTCATCTAATTTATTAATATATTCATTTAATATATGTACTTTTTCTTCTTCTAATAAAAACTCATAAGTACTACCATTTTTTTTATCCAAATAACTAGATTTAATAAAATTATATTTATCACTAATATCATTTATATTATTAACATTAATTACATTATCTATAAAATATAATTTAGAATCTATCAAACTATCTAAATTAATATCTTTTAAGCTTTTACTAAATAAATATAATTTATTCATATCTACTATAATATCTAATTTAGTATTCTTTTTTATATTCTTAATTTTATTATATTTTTTTATATTTTCTATCTCTAAATATATATCACCACTATAATATTTACTAACCTCATCATATAATTCATCATTATTATTTACATTTATAGAAATAATATATTTTTGTTTAGAATTATCATCTAATTTAATTATTTTAAAATTATTATCAGTTCTTAATATAGAATTTATTAAATTATCTTTAATATTATTTTTATACACTACTACTTTACCTAGTAATTTATTATGATTCGATATTTCATATTCTAACATTCTATCACCTACAATAAATATAAATTAAAAGAGTAATAAAATCAATAATTTATTACTCCATTTACTTCATTATTTACATTACTAATTATTTTTACTTTATAAAATTTATTATGTTCTAATTTATCTTTAATTATAACTTTAATATAATTAGAAGTATGCCCTATACTTATATTATCTTTTACTTCTTCAACTAATACATCTAATTCTTTATTTATAAATTTATCATAATATTTTTTTTCTAATTCATTCGATAATTCTAATATTTTATGTACTCTTATTTTTTTTACATTATCATCAACTTGTTTCATTAAAGCAGCTGGTGTATTATCTCTTTTTGAATATGGAAATGTATGTATTTTACTAAATCCTATATCAATTAAATTATTGTATGTCTCATTAAAGTCTTCATCTGTTTCTTCAGGAAAACCTACAATTAAATCTGTTGTTAAATTAATATCTGGTCTAACATTTCTTATTTTATTTACTATATTTTTAAATTCTTCTATATTACATTTTCTATTCATTAGCTTTAATATTTTATCACTACCACTTTGTATAGGTATATGTAAATGATTACATATTTTATCATTTACTTTTAATTCGTTAATAAATTTATCATTAAGTTCAGTTATTTCAATACTTGATATTCTAATTCTTTTTAAATTATCTAAAACACTTATTCTTTTAATTAAATCAACTAAATCATAATCTTTACCTGTACCATAACTACCAGTATGTATACCAGTTAAAACAATTTCTTTATATCCATTATTAACTAAACTTTTAATTTCTTCATATGCTACATCAATATCTTTACTTCTAATGCTTCCTCTCATATAAGGAATAATGCAATATGAACAAAAATTATTACATCCATCTTGTATTTTTACAAATGCTCTAGTTTTATTAAGAAATTTATTTATTTTCATATCTTCAAAGCCAACATTTTTCATATCAACAAAAGTATTTATTTTTTTATGATTTATTTTATATTCATTTACTAACTCAACTATTTTACTTTTATAATAATTACCTATCAATATATCTATATCAGTATCTACAATATTTTCTTTATGATGTTCTGCAGCACATCCACATACAACAATAATACTATTAGGACAAGTTTTACGTGCAAGTCTAATCATTTTTCTAGATTTTGCATCACTTTGATTTGTCACAGTACAAGTATTAATTACTATAACATCTGGATTACTATTTAATTCAACTATTTCATAATTATTATCCTTAAATTTTTCTTTTAAATACTCACTTTCATATGTATTAACTTTACAACCAAGTGTTAATATAGTACATTTCATATAAATCAACTCCAACTAAAAAATCTAATTTAATATATAAACTAGATTTAATTATACAACAAAATTATATTTTTTTCATTAATTATTTTTTATATAATTTAATACTTCTTCTTTATCAGATAAATGATGTTTAACATGTCCTATTATTTGATAATCTTCATGTCCTTTACCAAGTATTAGTAAAGTATCATTAACTCCAACCATATCTAATCCCTTTTTTATTGCTTCTCTTCTATCATAGATAACAATGTAATTATCTTTAGTTATACCTTTTAATATATCTTTCATTATATTTTTTTCATCTTCTGTACGAGGATTATCATTAGTATATATTACAAAGTCACTTAATTTACTAGCAATATTTCCCATAATTGGTCTTTTCTTAGGATCTCTATCACCTCCACAACCAACAATAGTAATTATCTTACCTTTTTTATCCTCCAAATTAGAAGTTATTATTTTTTCTACAGCATCTGGTGTATGTGCATAATCAATTATTGCTTTACCACCATTTACACTTATTATTTCATTTCTACCACTAGGAGCATAAATTTTATTAGTTATAGAAATTATATCTTCTATATTTACTCCCAAACTATTAACAAAAGCAAGTGCAGTAATATAATTATAAATATTAAATTTATTTAACAAATTAGTTTTAACATCATAAACTTTATTTTCATAACTAAACTTTATATCAGTATTTAAATTAGTATAACCATAACTTAATATATGATAATCACTTTCATTAAAACCTATAGTTTTAAAATTATCATATTTAAAATATTTACCATATTCATCATCAATATTAGAAATCATAATACCATCTTTTTTTAAATGATTTAAAATTAATAATTTACTTTTTAAATAATTTTTCATAGTTTTATGATAATCTAAATGATCTTCAGTTAAATTAGTAAATCCACATATATCAAAATTAATACCATTAACTCTACCAAGCGATAAAGAATGACTACTTACTTCCATAACTATCACATTAACATTTTTTTCTTTTGCATCTAATATTAAATTATATAAACTTAATATATCAGGAGTAGTATTTGGTAATTCATAAATAAATTCACTATTAACATAATATCCAATAGTACCTATATATGCATTTTTAATATTTAATTCAGTCAACATTTGACTAGTTAAATATGCAGTAGTAGTCTTACCATTAGTACCAGTTATTCCAATAAACTTAATATCTTTAAATTCACTACTAACATTATCAACTAAATATTTATTTAAATATTCTTCAGTATTTTTAACTACAATTGTTTCTACATCATAATTTCCATGTTCACATATAACTTTAGTTGCACCATTTTTTATTGCTTGTTCTATATAATCATGCCCATCTACAGTATAACCTTTTATTGCAACAAATGTATCTCCTTCTTTAACTTTTCTAGAATCTGTTTTTATATTTAACATAATTTCATCACCTACTTAATAATATCATATTTACAAAATATATTAAATATTAAAAAATCCACACTTTATATGTGGATTAAATTTAATTCGTTAGTATTTCATAAGGTTTTTCTTTAGTACCTACACCATCTCCTGTTATTTTAATTCCTGGTTTTAAATTTATGGATGGACGGAACGAGCCGTTGCTGTACACCTCTCTAAAGTCAGCTCTGCCCAAGTACACGCAGAATGCGTAATCGCGGTTGCTGTCGAAGAAGCGGTCAGGCGACAAAGACCAAAAGTATTTTGTTTTTTGATAATCATTTATTAAATAATAATCTGGATTATTAGTATCTGCCTTTCCTCCTGCATATACTATTTCATCTGCTGTTAATGTCCCCACATACATATCAGTATTATCTGCAAACTTACTCATATTTGTTCCATTACATTTTAATGTTGGTTCTTTTGTTGTTATTCTAGACAAACGAACTCTTGAGTCATAATAAAAAAATGTATTTTTAACTTGTTTATCTAGTATTTCTTGACTAGTTAATGCTGTAGTATTATCACTACTGGTAGCATATGCCTTATCATTTAAACACCAATCTCCTACTTTTAAATTATCTAAATAATTTACTAGAGGTCCAGTTTGAAAGTTTTTAAATGCTGTTGCCATTGATCTATCATTATCTGTTCCACCATTTAAATAATTCATTAAATACTTTGCACTTGAATTTTTGGTTCCATCGGAAGCGGTCAATGTATTTGCTGCATGCTGTGTATACCCGAAATTACCAGTTTTTATTGTACCACCAGTGGTAGTTGGTATATCCCAATTTCCATCCATTGTTTCAGAACATTCTTCATCTTGATCCTCTAATATTAATTTTACTGACCCATCACCAGCAATACGAACTGCTCTCCAACACATTCCTGCAAAATTTACATAATTATCTATTACATTTCCTCTATAATAATAACTTGTTCCATAATCGTCTGTTGCTACAGAAATATTTTTTTCATAATCATATACTTCAACAACCGTTATTGCTACTGTTGAACTTTTGCATGATTTAACATACCAAGACTCACCAACTGTTGGATAAGATATATATTTTCCTACTATTGTATCACTGCATTCAGATACAGAACCACTACTAGAACCGCCGTTCCATAGTTGTGCATCACCATAAGTTGAACCATAGTACCAAGATGATTTAGTACTCATATCAAGTTCTTGTTCTTCAAATTTACCAGTACTCCATTTTGTAGAAATTTCTTCTGCAGGTTTAGTTTTTGGACTTGACAATAATTCTGTTCCATTTGCTTTATTTTTTGTATTTTCTATTATTTTATATGCTAAACTATTTGTATTAGCCGAATATGGGTTTGTCATACTTGCAATATTTGTTATATTTAATCTCGCTTGTATTGTTTTTCCCATATCATTACTTTGGTCTATTCCAGTATCTATGTACCACATCTTAAATGTATATGTATGTACATCTCCTTCTTTTATACTATTTCCAACTAGAACTCCTCCGTTTATTGGAAATATACTTTGTGTACTTACTCCATCACAACTTGATCCATCATTTTTTGTACAAGTTAATGTATATCTAAAGTCATTACTTTCAAATGTAGTTGTACTTCCATCACTAGTCTTTGTTATACTAACATTTTCTATAACCACTACATAACTTGTATCATTACCATTATTTGTGACAGTAAATGTTTTTGTACCAATTTCAGTATCACTTGGTTCTAATATTAAGTCTTTACCTAGTATCTCTGCACTATTATCCCCATAAGTTAATTCTAAGTTTGCTGTTGATACGCTTATACTTTTATCATTTGTATTTCCGTTTATTCTAGTTAGGAAATATGCGTAAGTTAATCCTACAAGAATTAAAAGTACTAAAAATATTCCTGTTGTACTTACTATTATTTTTTGCTT
>CAKONF010000019.1 GCA_934097015.1 uncultured Bacilli bacterium
TATAAAATAATTTGTCGTTTTTTCACACAAAAAAGACTTTATTTCTACTTCTATTTATACCCCCCCCCCCGAACAAAATTTCGAGGTCGGGAGAGAAGTATAAAGTCTCATATTATCTTTTTTATGAATAGAAAATTTCTTTTATTAGGCATTTCTACCTTAAATACAATATAACAAAAAAAATGATATATTGCAATCATTTATTTTTATTTTTTTATAAATTTTCTTAAGCTCTAGACACATACTTTCCATCTAAAGTAGAAACTATAATATGTTCTCCTTGAGATATAAATAAAGGTACTCTTAAAGTATATCCAGTTTCAATAGTAGCATCTTTAGTAGCATTATTAGTAGTATTACCTTTAGTAGCTTCTGTAGTTTCAACTACTTCATACTCAACTTTTTCAGGTAAACTAATACCAATAATTTCACCTTCATAAGTAGAAATATCTATATCCATACCTTCTTTTAAGAATTTAATTTGATCTTTTAATTTTTCTTCTGGTATTTCTAATTGTTCATATGTTTCATTATTCATAAATACATAATTACTTCCATCATTATATAAATAATTCATTTTAGATTTATCTACTCTAGCTCTTTCAATTTTAATATTAGTATTATAAGTATCTTCTACTAAAGCACCAGTTCTTAAGTTTCTTAATTTCATTTTCATAAATGCACTACCCTTACCAGGTTTTACATGTTGAAATTCTTCAATTAAACATAACTTACCATCTATAATAATAGTCATACCATTCTTAATTTCATTTATATTAATATTCATATGTAGACTCCTTTCAATAAATTAAATTATTTTCCTATTTTAGCTTCTTTAAAAGTTTGATGTTGTTGACATTTAGGACAATATTTATTTATTTCTAATTTTTCAGTTGTATTTCTTGTATTCTTTTCTGTATGTCTTATCATAAAACCACATTTAGGACATTTTAATCCAACTAGGCATCTTGCATCAGTTTTTCCTTTTGCCATAAAATAACCTCCTTTGTTTACAAAACTATAAGTATTATAACAAAGAATATACTAATTATCAAATAAAATTTTACTAACTTGTCTAGATAAATACATATTTATTGGATATGTACGTGTATTTTCTCTTTCTTTATAATCAATATTAGGACTAACTATTACTAAACTATACATAGGTTTATCACTTGGCATATAAGAAACAAATGTCCTAGTTGTAGCATAAGTATCACTTATACCATCTTTATCACTATCTAAAACAGATTCACTAGTACCAGTTTTACTACTAGCATTATACTTTTTATCTATATAAAAACTACCAGTACCATAAAGTGATACATTCCTTAAACCTTCTTTAATTCTATTTTTATATTTTTCTTCTAAATCTATTGTATTTAAAACTTTATTTTCATTCTTTAAAACAATTTCACCTTTATCGTTAACTATTTCTTTCATTAAAGATAATGCTATTCTATTACCATTATTTGCAACTGTATTAATATATTGTGTTAACTCTATAGGAGTATATGTATCATATTGTCCTATGCTTAAATTAAGTAATAAATCATCGCTTATAGTTTTACCAATAATACCAATATTTTCATTATCTAAATCTATACCAGTCTTACTACCTAAACCATAACTAGCTAAAGTATCTCTATATACTTTAAAAGCGTAATCTAAATTATTTAAACTCATATTATATTTATATTTCTCACCAGTTAATCCTATTGCTATTAAAAATTGATAATAATTACTAGATTCTTGTAACGCTCTTAAATCATTAACTCTACCTAAACTTTTCCAACTACATTTCTGTGTCTTATTTTTTAATTTAACACATGAATCATATACACTAGTACCTATATCTATAATATTATATTTATAACCTATTGAAATAGTAGCAGCTTTAACAACACTACCTACTGTATAACTTTTATTTATATTACCTATTTCATTATTATAAAACTCCCCATTGTTATAACTCTTACCTACCATACTAATAATACTCCCATCTGTAGGATCACTTACAATTATATAGGAACCATTATAATATCTAGTACTTTTATAATCTTTAGATTTTAATATTTCACTTTCTAATATACTTTCTATTTTTTGTTGTAAATTAATATCAATATTAAGTACTAAGTCATTTCCTCTTTTTTCTTCACTTAATAATGTTATTGTATTATCATTATTTATTTTATATTTTGCTTTTTCCCCTTTTAAATATTTTTCATAATATTTTTCTAAATAACTAGTACCAACTATATCATTACTAACATATCCTAATTTTTTATATGTTTCTATTTCTTCTTTTGGTATTAAACCTATAGTACCAATAACATTACTTAATGTATCACCATAATTATTAACTCTTTTAAATGATAATTCACATCTTATACCAGGTAAATTTAATTCAATAACTCTACTATATTCTTCATCAGTACAATTCTTTTTTATATATTTATCTTCATAATTATATCCTTTAGACATAATACTATATATTTTACTAGCCCTCTTATCTATATCACTCATATTATTTATCATATCATCAGTTATTTTACTTAATTTAATCTTTAAAAGTTCATCACTACTTATTTTTCTTTCTTTATATTTAGTATATTCTATATCACTAACTAATTTATTAATTTCATTAGTATGATTTATATAATAATAATATTTTAATTCTTCTTGATTACCAAAATCTATATCAATTACTTCACCTAATTTATTAGCAATATCTATTTCATCTTCTATATCAATATTTTTTATTTTATTATATATTATTGTTTTTATACCAACATTATCTACTATTATATTTCCAAACTTATCTAATATTCTACCTCTAGGAGCACTATTACCATATATTATTTTATTATTTTTCTTTTCTAAAATATCTTTATAATATTTATTTTTATAAAACATTAAATAACTAATTCTACCAATACTAACTAAATAAATTATAATTAATAATATATAAAGTATTTTTTTCTTCACATTATTCACCATTATTATTATGGATACAAATAAAAAAAAATACTCTTAATTTAAAGTATTTTTTAATTCTTTAATTTTTCTCACATTTTTAACAAATAGTTGTCCTAAATAAGGATCATATATTTCATCACTTAAAATATAATTACTATTTTTACTATTCAAGTTAATTCTTCTTAAACTACTAGTTTCTATATATTTAGACCCAATCTTAAATAATCTAGCATCTCTTTTTGCAATCTCATAAGTACACGCCACTAAATAATCATCATCAATAATATCATATTTTTTTAAATATTCTAATAATTTATAATCTATACTAGTAATTATATAAATATCTCCAACATATTTTTCCACACCAATCACTCCAGTAAAAAATATTATACACTATAATAAAATTAAATCAAGTTTTTGTAATTTTTATTAATATATAAACATAATATATATTGGTGATTATATGTTAAACTTAGTAGAACCTTATATTAATAATTTATCTAAAGAAGATATTAATTCTTTTGCATTAAAAAATAATATTAGGTTAAATGGAAATGAACTAGATTTTATATTTAATTTTATCAAAACAAGATATAAAGAAGTATTAAGCAATCCAAATTCATTTAGTTTGAGCAAATACAAAAATAATTTCTCTAATGAAAATTTTGTTAAAATAAATGGATTAGTAAATAGATATAAGATGTTATTATAAACTATTCTTCGGAGTAGTTTATTTCTTTTAATAAGTTTTTTAAAATATTTTCATTTTCTATTTTGTTAATTGCAAAACACTTTTTTCCTAAGTCTTTAAAACTTGAACCTGAATGATATAATATTTTCCTATCTAATATTATGAAGCTATCATGAAATACATCATTTTTTATTACATTTACATTATTATATTGTTTATCATATTTTTTTATTAATTCTTCACTTATATTTTTTGTTATTACTTTTATATTACATTCTACATCTCTTAATATATCAAATAGTTCTCTGCCAGCATAATTATCTATTATAATTATTTCTTCTTTTGCAACACTTAATATTTTAATCAATAATGAATAAGCATCGTATATCTGTCCTTCAAAAAATAAATGTTCTTTCTTAACTTCTAATTGATTAAAAGTCTCTTCTAATTTTTGTATTCTATTTTCATGATTATATATTACGGTATTTGAATTTATTAAAGTTTTAGAAATATATTTTCTCATTATTACAAATGTACGCATTATACCAACACTTATTTTTGAAGCAATATCAGTTTTCAAAACAGACGTTAACATTGCAACACCTTGTTCTGTAAAAACATAAGGACGTTTTCTTACACCACCATGTGAACTATTCAAACTTGAAGTTCCAAAATGGAACTTCAAGTTTATAAATTCCTCTTCAGAAAGTTGAAAATAAAAATCATTTGGAAATCTATCTTTGTTTCTATTTACCGCTTTATTAATATCTTTTGTACCATTTGCACAATTATAAAGGCTTGCCAAATCACTATCTAACATAACAAGTTGTCCTCTTATTTCATATATCATATTTTGATAAGAATTTCCCGTATTTACTGGGATTAAAGAGTTGTTATTAGATAATGTTAATTCATTTTTATCGTCAAACTTTTCTAATATTTTGTCAATTATTTCTTTAATATTTTCTTTTCTTAAAATTGTACTTAACGTTCTTATTCCTTCTTTTGTAAATACATATGGTAAGTGTCTAACACCACCTCGATTTACCACATTTGAGGTCACAATTTGTGACTTCAAAACATTAAATTCTTCTAGACTAATTTGAAAATAATCAGAACTTTCAAACTTATTAATGTTTCTTCTGACTAATTGATTTAATACTTTTGTTTCATAGCCTATTGCACCTGCCAAATCTCTATCAATCATAACCTTAACGCCATGAACTTCATATATTTTATTCTTTGTTTCCATAAATCCTCCTGAATTTTAATATTTGTAATTTTTATATTGTATTTATCTTATAGTTGTTTATTATATCATAATATAGATAATTTTAATATAAAAAAGTATAAAAAAATATAAGAACTTAATCTTATATTATTCTTCGTTAGAATCACCAAGTTTTACTAAAACTTCTCTAGGTTTAGAACCATTTTGTGGCCCTATTATTCCTCTCTCCTCTAATAAATCTATTATTCTAGCAGCTCTATTATATCCTACTTTAAATCTTCTTTGAACCAAAGATGCACTTATTTTACCAGTTTCAATAGCAAAATCTACTATATCATTATAAAGAGGATCATCATATTCTTCTTTTTCAAAATCATCTCCTGCAGCCATATGATTTGGTGCTGCTTCAGTTAAAGAATTATCGTATTGTGCTATTTGTTCTTTTGACACATAATCTATTAACCTTTGCGTTTCATCATCACTTATAAAATTACCTTGAATACGTAAAGGAGCATTTTCTCCCATTGGTAGATATAACATATCACCTTTGCCAAGTAATTTTTCTGCACCACCCATATCAAGTATAGTTCTTGAATCTATTTGACTAGCAACTGCGAATGATATACGACTTGGTATATTAGCTTTTACTACACCTGTTATTACATCAGTAGATGGTCTTTGAGTTGCAACAATTAAATGTATTCCAGCAGCACGTGCCATTTGAGTAATACGCATAATTGAATCTTCAACCTCTTTAGCAGCAACTAACATTAAGTCTGCCAACTCATCAATAATTACTACAATAAAAGGCATTTTCTTTTCTATTTCAGCATTAGCACTTTTATTTGTTTTTTCAACCCATTCATTATATCCACCAATATTTTTAACATTCTTTTCACTAAATAAATCATATCTGTGTTCCATCTCTACAACTATTTTTTGTAATGCAATACTTGCTTTCTTAGGATCACTTACAACTGGACACATTAAATGTGGTATACCATTATAATTTGATAATTCAACTTTTTTTGGATCCACCAAAACAAGTTTACATTCATCAGGTCTCATACGAATCAATATACTAGCAATAAAACTATTTATACAAACTGATTTACCACTACCAGTTGATCCAGCAACTAATAAATGTGGCATCTTAGTCATATCAGCACAACAATTTCGACCCATTATATCTTTTCCTAATGAAAATAATATTTTTGCATTTGCCATATTACTTGGAACATTAGACAAAACTTCTCTTATAGGAACACTACTTGTAATTTTATTAGGTATTTCAACTCCAACAGTACTCTTACCAGGAATCGGTGCCTGTATACGAACATCTTTAGCAGCAAGAGCAAGAGCAATTTCTTTATTAATACTTGTTATTCTACTAACTTTAGTACCACTAGCTATTTCAACTTCAAATTGTGTGACTGTTGGTCCTTCATGTATTTCAACCACTTTACCATGAATTTGAAAATCAGCCAAAACTTTTTCCAAAGCTACTTTTGTTTTATTTAAAAATTCAGTTGTATTTGCTTGTTTCTTTTTCTTAATCGGATCCAAAATATCTAAACTTGGAAGTTTATAATTACTATTAGAATTATTATTAGTTGTTGTATCTACACTAACAGTTTCTACTGAAACATTCTTTCCAATATTATGTGCATCCTCATGACTTGTAATTATAACTTTTTTATCAAGAACTTCTGTTTCTTCATCATCATCTTCATCATCATCGTCTTCCTCAGAAACAACTTTTTCTCTCTTAGGTCTGTTTTTAAATTTATCTTTACCATCTTTTATCTTATCTAATACATCACCAATAGATAAATTAAATAATAATATAATTCCAAAAAATATTAATACATAATATACGATCATAGCACCTCTACTATCAAATAAAGCTTTTAAACTCCATCCACTAATAGCACCTACCATTCCACCACCAGCATTTGATAAATTTGTAAAATCAGGTCCTTTTATACTCATAAGTTTCTCTATAGTTAGTTCCATAAAGTCTTTAAACTTAAGTCCTTTATCAACATACTTCATATGTGATAAACCAAGTATAGAAAGAGTTAATATATATATACCAATAAATCTTTGAGAATAAAATTTAGGACTTTCCCTTTTGACAATAAAATATCCACCTAACAATATTAAAAATAATATTAAGACATTAACATAAGTACCAACTAAAAAAACACCAAATTGTTTAATTAACGAGCCAACAGGTCCAAAAACACCTATACCTATTACTCCAATCAATATTAATATTAATCCAACAAATTCAACACTTATTTTACTTTTTGAACTAGTTGTATTTTTTCTTTTTTTCTTCTTAGCCATAATATATTCACCATAATTAAATTATATAATATATATTTTTTTAAGACAAGAAAAAAGACAATCATTTGTCTACTATTCTGTAAAATATACTTCATCCATTTTTTTCTTTAAATTTAATATTTTATCTTCTTTATTTTTTTCTTTATTAAATACATAATCAAATATAGATTTATTTCTAATATTCTTTATTTCTTTAACATAATCATATCCATTAAAAAATGCTACTATAACTATAGATAATTCTTTTATTTTACTTCTATCTGATACTATTAAATTAATATTATTTATTATATTATCTTTTAAAGTACCTTCACCACTAATTAAACTTCTATCTAAATTTAATAAACTAACTATTCTAGCATCTATTTCTATAATAATATTTTTATTATCATTATTATTAAATATATTTTTATCTATAGAAGCACTATAATATCCTAACAAAATACTATATATTTTAATAATTTCTTTTTTCTTCTCTTCTAAATCTATTTTATCTAAATTATCTATCTTCATTTTTAACATTTTATACATAACTACTCTCCTACATAATTTATTACTTCATTTACAGTATTATCAAAATTATTAAAATCCACATCAAACCATTTAACATCCATTTGATTATTAAACCAAGTATATTGCCTTTTTGCATAATGTCTACTTCTTGTTTTTATTAATTCTATTGCTTCATCTAAACTAATCTCACCATCATAATATGAGTATAATTCTTTATACCCTATACCAGTCATAATTGATTTACTTCTAATATTTTTATCATACAAGGACTTTACTTCATCTAATAGTCCTTCTTTTATCATTAAATCTACTCTTTTATTTATTTTATCATATAAAACACTTCTATCAGTTGTTAATCCAATAAATTTAACATCATATAACAATTTATCTTTATCTTTAAAACCTTCATTTCTATTTAAAAATCTTATCATTCTTTTTCTATTATTAATATGTATATCACTATTTTTATCTTTATCTAAAACTAATTTATATAACTCTTCATTAGTTAAACTATCATACATATTATTTTTACTATCTTCCTCTAAAAAAACATAATTATATAATCCTGCTTTAATATAAAGACCTGTACCACCAACAATTATAATATTTCTATCTTTATACTTATCAAGTAATTTTCTTAAATCATTTTGATAATCATAAACTGTATACATGTCATTTACTTCTTTTATATCAAATAAAAAATGTTCTATTCCTTCTTTTTCTTCTTCTTTTATTTTTGCTGTTCCTATATTTAATTCTTTGTATACTTGCATTGAATCTGCATTTATAATAATACCATTATAATGTTTAGCAAGTTCTATACTTAATTTGGTTTTCCCTACTCCAGTAGGTCCAAGAACACATAAAATCATTATTACCACCACAAAAATATTATACAAAAAAAATAGGAATAATCAAGTACTATTCCTATCTATCATAAGCATAATCTACATCACTTATATTAGTATCATTAAAATCAATAAATATATTTCTATCAACTAATCTATCAATATCATATACTTGAATATTTTCATACACTTCATTATCTAATAAACTTAGTACACCATCTTCACTTTTAATACGTCTAACAACTTTTTTATTCATATAATCAATATAATCACATTTATCATCTAAACATCTTAATGGTTCGCGTAAATATAATCTGTATGTTGTTTCAATATATGGTGAATAACTAGTCATTTTATCACCTTTTTCAATTTGAAAACTATTTAAATCAATAGCAATTTTATTATTATTCAATCTAAATGTTATCTTATCGACATCTTCTTTTGGTGTAAATGTAATAAATGATCTAACTTTCTTATTCAATTCTAAAGTTTCTATTACTTTATTATAATTAAAATATGTTTCTGTACTATTATATCCAACAGCAATTTGTATTTTCTTATTATATTTACCAACTTCTAAAAGAGTTGTATCAAATGAAAATGTATAAGTATTACCAGCTTTTAACTTCTTATTATTAATCATAATACCAATTTGTCCTGCAGACCAAACAGCAGCTTGTACTCCTTCATTTCCCATCACAGTAATTACATTATTATCAAAACTATATTCACTATAATTAGCTTTAGCAATATTTAAAGACTCAGTATCATTAACATTAAACATATTTTTTAAAGTTAATTTCAAATCAACACTATACATACCATTAAATCTACTTTCATCATCAACTACAAGTGTTCCTAAACTCTTAGTTTCCTTTCCATCAGTTAAAATAGTTTTTCCATATATATTTAATTTTGTATAATTTTTTTCACTATCTCTAATATTAACCTTTGCTTCAATATTTTTATTCATATCAATTGATTGATCTACATTAGTTTCATTATAATTTAATTTTAAAGTATATGTATGAACTTCTCCCACAGAAATTTTATTAGTAGCAATAGGGTTATCGTATAAAGGAAAAACACCCTCAAAACTATTACATGTACCTTTATTACTTTCACAAGTAATTGTATACGTCATATCATCAAAATTATATAAATTATTTACAACATTTTCTAATAATACGTCATAATGTTCTATATCACCATCACCAGTATTTTCTACCGTGAATATTTTTTCTTTTATATCATCACCAGGTTCTATATTTTCAACCTTTATATTACCATTACCATTAGCATACGTTAATTCTAATTTACCAGCAGAAACCCCTACACTTTTGTCATTTTCATTACCCTTAACTTTTGCAGTAAAATATGCATATGTTATACCAAATAATGCAATAATAAGAAGCAACATAGCTATCATACTAGTAATTAAACGTCTTTTTAAATCGCTTACTTGCATAACATTACCTACTTTCATATAATTAATTTTATAATATATTTTAAAATTTTTCAATAAATTTAAATAAAAAAATTGACAAATATACATCTTTATAGTAAAATTTATTTATCGGGCATGGAGTAGTACTCAAGAGGCTGAAGAGGCGCCCCTGCTAAGGGTGTAGGTCGGGCAACTGGCGCGAGAGTTCAAATCTCTCCTACTCCGCCATTAAAAAAAATAAAATCTAACAAAATTAATTGTTAGGTTTTTTTATATATTTTAAAATATTTTTATCTTTCAAATATTCTTCTAATCCTATTTTTTTATAATCTCCACCATCAACTTCAAATAGATTAATATATTTCATTAACGGTTCTATACTATTACTATAAAATAAACTTTTGAAATTAGATTTAACAATCAAATAACCTTTTTTATCGTAATCACTTTTTCTATAAAGTCTAACTTCATTAGTATCAACATCATAAAATACAGGTACACTATTCATAGTTAAATCTCTTAAAATACCATAGCTACTATTACTTATATCATATATTCTACTACTGTCAATACTATCTATTATAAATAGTTTTCCATTATCTATAGCATATGTATATTCATCAATTACTTCTAATCTAGTAATATCATCTTTATACTTATTTAATATTGATTTATTTAAAGTATAAAAATACATATCACAAAATACATCTTTTTGTTTCAAATTTAATCTTGTTTCATTAATATTTCTTTTACTTATAAAATTTTCTTCTAAATCAATAGTATAATACTTTTTATCTTTATTTAATATAACTATTCTTCCATCATTTAATTCTTTTAAGGATAACATACCAAACATATTATAATTAATTAAACTTAAATATTTATCTTTTACTTCCTCATAAGTATTATCTTCAATATTTTCAAATTTTTTTACTCTAAACAAATATTTATCAATTTCACTTTCTTTTATTTTTAAAGCAATAAAAACAGCACTATTTTTTCCAATTGTCTCATAATTTTCTAAAATATATTTTCTATCTTCAGAAAATAATTTTAATGGAAAAAAGTTGAACTCACCCTCACTATATTTTTTAACAACAACTAATTTTTCTTCATCAATATTTTCTTTCTCTTTTTTACTTAAATCTTTGTAAGCAACTAAATATTCCATTTAAAACCCTCCTATTTATTTAAATATTCTATTCCCTCTTCAAATGTATTTATACTAACTAATTCGATATCTAAATTATGTTTCTTTTTATATTCTAATGCTTCTTCATAATTGTCTTTTGGAACTAACATTATATCAGCTCCATTTTTATAAGCACCAGCAAGTTTATAAACAACTCCACCAATTTCACCAACATTACCTTCACTATCAATAGTTCCAGTGCCTGCAATAATTTTTCCTTTTGTAATATCATCTTTAGTAATTGCATTATATATTGCAAGAGCAGTCATAAAACCACCACTAGAACCAGACTCACTTGCTTTACTTTTAACTGATACATTTACATCACTATCATATTCGTTAATAACAGCAGAAGTTAAACCTACTTTAGCTTGCCCATTCATTTCTATTAATTCAGCATAACACTTAATATTCTTACCATTACGAACTACATCAAATGTTATTTTATCCCCAACACTTTTATTAGTAATATATTCTTGCATTTCACTAAATGTTGTAAATTCTATATTATCATATTTTATAATATTGTCAAATAATTTCAAATCAGTTTTAGCTTTTTCATAAATATAAGTTATATAATTATTACTTTTCTTAATAGAATAATCAACACCAGCAGAGTTATATGCAACCATATAAGCATTAGATATACTTTCTAATAAATAATATTTATCTATCTTAATAGTCTCATCTATATCACCATCATAAGTAATATCATCATTACTAACTATATCCCAAGTAGGTATAACTTTAGCTAACAAATAAGTTGGTATTGTTCCCTTAACTAACCTAACATAAGTCATATTAATACTTCCCTTACTTTTATTAATATCACTTTTACTTTCTATTCTATTATCTAAATTAATTAATCCACCAGGACTATATATACTAAAATCTAATTTAAAATTAAATAATAAATATATAAAAACTAATATAAGTATACCCTTATAATTTTCTTTAAAAAACTTTTTTATTTTATCAAATATTCTTTTCATATCTCATCACCTAACTATTATATCATAATACTCATGAATTTTTTAAGAATAAATAAATATATTTTATTATGAAAAATAAATTAACAAAACTAACAATAATTATTTTCTTCATACTAATATTTATTAAAAAAGATATAATGTATTACACTATATATAATACTGTTATTTTATGGTTTAAAAATATAGTACCAAATCTATTACCTATGTTTATTACAACAAGTCTAATTATAGAATCTAATTTAATTATTAATATATGTAATATATTTGGTAAATTATTTAATAAAATATTTAAGTGTTCTAATTATGGTATATTTATATATTTTCTAAGTTTATTTACAGGTAGTCCATCAAATGCTAAATATATAAATGATTTAGTAAATAATAATTTAATATCAAATACTTTATCAGATAAATTATTACTATTTACTTCTAATTATAATATTTTATTAATATATAGTTTACTTTCACTATATTTAAATAAATCTATATCTATTAAAATAATAACTATAATAATTATTTCTAATATTGTAGTGGGTCTAATATTTAGAAATATAAATTATATAGATTTAAAAACAAATTATATTAAAAGAAAAATAAATATATCTAAAATTATAAAAGATACAATAGATACTTTATTAATGATATTAGGTACTTTAATATTTTTTAATATTATAATTAATCTTTTACCAATAAAAAATATGTTATTAAAAAATATATTAAATGGATTCTTAGAAATAACTACTGGATTAAAGGGATTAGAATATCTAAATATAAGTACAAATATTAAAATATTATTAAGTACAGTATATTTATCTTTTGGAGGATTATCTATTCATACACAAATAAAAAGTATCTTACCAGATACTAATTATACTTTATTTTTAAAATCAAGATTGTATGCAGTTATTATTTCAGTTATTCTACTCACCTTTTTTATAATATGAAATTAATATAGAATAATCTTTTCCATCACTACCTATTATTGGTATTTCAATTTTGTGAAAAATATTATTTCCTAATCTCATTTCTCCTGTAATTGGCACGTTAGTTGTATCAGTTGTATTATCTGAATTACTATATTTTATTTTAAATTCATCTTTTATTTTCCCATCTTTTACATTATATTTTTCAAATTTAGGAAGTAATCTAGTTGCTTTCGTATCACCATGAATATATGAAATTACATAAGATTTTTTATTTTTATAATAATATATTCCTAAGTAAGCCATATTGTCATTTCCAAAATCAAAACTTATACATTCATTTGCTTTCTCTTCATCTTTTAAAGAATTTTTATAATCATCAGTATCATATACAGTATAAAATTTTCCTATTTCACATGTATTTATATTTAATTCAGTAGTTGCTTTATCCAAATCTTCTTCTATATTTTTTAACATTAAAGCTTTATTAATTAAATAGTCAGAATTAATACTTGCTTCATCATTCATATCTTTCACATCAACTAATAAACTAAACAAAAATATAAGTACTATAGAAATTAATGCTATAGAAATAATTATTTCAACTAATGTCATACCTTTCTTATTTAGTTCCATTAATCCCACTCCAAACTAGATATGTAAGTTTCGTACAAAATAGGACATTTCCCATTCTCTTTCATAGCATCACTACACGTCATCCTAATATCTTCATTATTTGTATCTTTAGCTGGCCTTTTATACTCAACAATCAATAATTTATCTTGATCTCTAACATCTAACTTTTTTATATAATCTATCATATATGCATCAAAAAGTGATGAATTTTTTTTAGTATCATCCATTTTTACATCAAATTTATTTATGTTAGTTAATAAATATATTTTTTCTATATTATATAGTTTTTTTATATTTTTAAAATCATCACTTGCAGATGATAAATCACTTATATTTTGATTCTTACACATATCTCCATCTGGTTCACTACATAAGTTGCCTACTAATTCTATATTTTGATCTTGCATATAACCTTTTATATACTTGGTCATATAAATATATTCACTAGTATCATATTTATTTTCGGTACGTAGTTTTGATAATATTTTATTATAGGAAGAAAATATAGTAAGAAGAGCAACAGATACTACAACAATAACTACTATAGTTTCCATTAATACAAAACCTTTTTTATTCATCACTCCACCCCCGAAATATTTATTGTATTATCCGAAACATTACCATTTTTTACAATCTTTAATCTTTTTCCAGTAATATCTAAACCAGAGGTACTACTGCAATCTTCACCACTACTGAGATACAATTCATCTTTACCAGTTGTATCTACTTTGTATGAAATAGAACAAATATAGTATAATCCGTTAAAATCATTAATATTTTCAACAAAATATAATTTATCTCCAACTTCAAAATCCTGTATACCCATACTATTATTTATATCTTCTTTTATACCCTTTTCTATTGTATTTAATAATACTTTATTTTGTAAATAATCCGCTATTATTGTTAGAAAAAGAGTAATAAATATTAGAAAAAAAGAATAAATTAAACTTGTTGCAATAAAACCTTTATTATTCATATAATCACTCTACTTTACATAATTTAAGTATATAATAAAAGCAAATAATTTACAATAATATTATTTGCTTTAAACAACTATTTATCAGATTTTATATCTTCATTTGATAGTTCTTCAATAATTTCATTTAAGGTTTCTTCATCTAATTTAGTGATTTTTAAGATTGTTTCTTTATCAAAATTATTTTCCAACATATTCTTTATTATTTCTTTTTGTTTTTTTAAAATACCATCAATTTCACCTTGCTCATAAGAAACCTCTTTCATATATTCATCATAGTCATAATACAGTTGTTCATCTAAAGAGTCTATGTCTATATTAAATATTTTACTAATATCTCTCATTAAACCATTACCATTATAAATACCATCTAGTAATTTTTTATCTTTACATACAAAGAAATATAATAACTTTTCTAGATTATATTTATTCCCTTTCTTTACTTCATTATAGTCTATTTGAGATAAAAAATCTAGATTAATATCTATTACTCTTAACATATTATCTCTTATTGTATGATGTTTCTTTTCTATCATCATTGAATCATATACAAATTCTCCTCTTTTAAACAAATCATAATTGTTTATATTTATTTGTATTACAGCTTTAACATTTTTATAGTCATCACTCTTACGTATTTGTCTTAATATACTACTATACATATAAACATTATTTTTTATTATTGCAATTGGAACATTGTTATAATTAATTTCTATATTGTAATAATTTTTATCATCTCTAACCATTACATCACTTACATTATTTACATAATTAGAATTGCTATTGATATTAGGAGTAATTAATTCTATATTATTTCTTAATTCATGAACATCTATACCAGTAGATGCACTAATTAATCTAACTAAGTATTCACGACATGTAGGATTTTCACTATTAAGTAATTTTTTTACAACTTTATCTTTTAATAAAACACGTTCACGGTTCATCACCTCACCTCCATTTCTGTTAATTAATGGGCCCAAAATAACCTTATCAAATTAAGTAAAGTAATGCAAAAACGTGATTCTTAAAATCTGCATGAAAAAACGCACAAATTCTTTAAATCTCCCTAGGGAAATCTTAAAATCTGCACGATTTTTTCAACCAATTTTAAAAATTATATAAATTTAATTTTTTTTATAAAAATTTATAATATCACTAATTAAATTATCATTAAATTTCTTACTTTTAATCATTTCTATTTCAAATTTATATGGTGGAAATTCTTTATTTTCACCAACATATGGAGTTTCAAGTATTTTAGGAATATCACTTAATCTACTATTATAAATAACATTCATTAAATTATTAAAACCTATAGTTCCATATCCTATATTTTCATGTCTATCTTTATGACTACCAATATCATTTTTGCTATCATTAACATGAACACATTTAATTTTATCAATTCCAATAACTTTATCAAATTCATCTAAATATAAATCAAATTTTGAAATATCAATACCACTATCGTTTAAATGACAAGTATCTAAACACACTCCAATATTATCTTTTTTATCTACTCCATCAATAATAGTTTTAATTTCATTTATATTAATACCACATTCTGTTCCTTTACCAGCCATAGTTTCTAATAAAATCATAACATTAGTATCGATACTTAATATTTTATTTAATGCGTAGCTAATATTTGATAGTGCTTTATCTCTTTCTATACCAACACTACTACCTGGATGTAATACTAAATATTTAATATTCAATTCTTCTAATCTTTCTACTTCTTGTCTAATAAATTTAATACTAAAATCATACTTTTCTGGATCATTGTCATTAGCAAGATTAACTATATAAGGTGCATGACTGACAACCTTATCTAACATAATACCATTTTCTCTCATCATATTTAAAGCTAAATAAGTTAATTCATCATTAATACTACATCTTTTAGTATTTTGTGGAGCACCAGTATAAAACATAAATGTATTTGCATTATAACTAATACATTCTTTAACACTTTTTAATAATTGTTCCTTACTATCAAAAGAAACATGACTTCCTATAATCATTCTACTTCACCTATAAATATTTTATAATATTTCTTTTTATTTATCAATATAAGTGTTATACTTATTATGGTGATACAATGAAAAAAATATTTAAAGAAAATAGTAAATCATTATTAATAATATGTATTTTAGAAACAATACTAAGTTTATATTTTCTAATATATTTTAGTTATATGGATAAATTAAATTATATAGAAAGTAATTTAACAAAAACTAGTGATTTAGCTCTTTTAATACAAAATATGTATACATCTACCTGGTGGGCTTTAATAATAAGTTTTATAATATTAATTAGTATTTTAACAATAACTAGTATAATATATAAAAAACAAGAATATCATTTCATTGCAATATGTTTATGGATTATGTTATTTATACTTGCATTAGACTTCAATAAATCTATATCATATAATTTAAGTAATATAGCAATATTTATACCAATAATATTATTTAATATAATATCATATAAAAATCAAAAAAATATAAGTAAAATCTAAACTAAACTTATATTTTTTTCTTTCCAAAATTTACTTGTTTTTACTAACTCTTTTCTTTTTAAACATAATTCATATCCCTTAAAATATTGTTTCAAAAAATTAATTTTATCTAAATTATTATCATAAAATAAATCAACAAACTTTAAAACTTTTTCTATATTAATCTCATAATCATAAGCAGAATCACATTTATTTAAAATTCTATCAATATCTCTACCTATTTCATACTCTATATATTCTATATCAAAACTATCTTTATTTATATTAAGAATCATTTTTATTATAGAATTAATATTATTTTGCCATATAATTTCTTCTATAGTGCCATTAGGTCTTCTAAACTCTAATGTATTTTTTTCATTAAATAAATCAAAACTAAAACAAGTTGTATATAAAGCTTTTGTTCTAGGAATATAAAAATAAGAATTATCTTCATTCATCATATAATTTTTACATAAACCAGCATATTTAATAGCACTTTCTCTTATATTAACATATTCTCCACAAAAAAATCTATTTAATATATCTTCATATAACATATAACATTTTATAAACTTAGAATAATTATACTCATTATGAAATATTGGTAATCCAATATGAAAATGTCCTCCTGTTCTACCAGATATAGTTTTAGCATTATGTTTTTTTAAAAAATTACATATTATTTTTAACTCATTCCAAGATTTAATACTATCATTTAAAATAGGACTAACAATTTCATTACCATTATTTAAAGAAGAATCACTAACTATATCCCAAAATAAATTATTATTTACAAAATACTCATATATTTTTTCTAATTCTAAAGATTCATATTCTATTTCTATCCCAAAAGTAATATCACTACTAACATTAATATTATCTCTATATAATATATAATAATTATTAAGAAAATCAAAAAAATCTAATAAATCAATATTTTTTAATAATGAATAATTATCTATATTAATATTTTCTAAATTAAAACTTTTACTATGATTATTAATAAAATCTATATTGTGTTCGATCATATTTAAAGTATCATCTATATATGCTTGATTAGTATCAGTATTTTTATTCTTTAATCCTAATAAATATTCTCTTTCTAATTGTAATTCATTAAAAACATTTTTTACCATAAAATCCCCTTTTTTCAAGTAAAAACTATTATATTACAAAATGAATTTATACGCAACACTAGACAAAATAAAAAAAAAGTATTATAATTACTTTATTCTTATAGCTTTGTAATTAATTTTTTTAAGGAGGAATATAAATGAAAAACAATGATACAAGTACGCTTGTATTTGCTTTAGGTGGTTTAGGCGAAATAGGAAAAAATATGTATGTTGTCGAAACAAATCATGATTTAATAATTATTGATGCAGGAGTTATGTTTCCTGAAGATGAACTTCTAGGAATAGATTATGTTATTCAAGATATTACATATTTAAAACAAAAAGAAAAGAAAATTAGAGGGTTATTTATAACTCATGGACACGAAGACCATATAGGTGGTATTACATTTTTATTACAAAGCATAGAAGTACCACATATATATGCTCCTCGTATAGCAGCTGATTTAATACAAAAAAAATTAGATGATAAAAATATAAGATATGACAACTTAGAAATAATTGACGAAAAATCATTTATTAAATTTAAAACAATGAATGTAGAATTTATAAATACTACACATTCTATTCCAGATTCATATGCAATAGTAGTACACTCACCTGCTGGAATAATCATGACGACTGGAGATTTTAAATTTGATTTAACTCCAATTGGTCCTATGGCTGATATACACAAAATGGCACAATTAGGAGCCAAAGGAGTAAAATTATTATTATCTGATAGTACAAATGCTTTAAGTGATGGATTTTCTAAAAGTGAAAGTTCTGTAGATGAAGCATTAGGTGATATATTTAGTAAAATAAAATCTAGAATTATTATTGCAACATTTGCATCTAATATTTATAGAATTAAACATATCGTTGAAACATGTAGAAAAAATAATAGAAAAATAATCACATTTGGTAGAAGTATGGAAAACGCTAAAGAAATAGCATTAAAAAATAATTTAATAAAAGATAGTAATATATTTATAGATGCTAATGAAGCAAAAGGATTAAAAAAAGATCAAATATGTATTTTATGTACTGGATCTCAAGGAGAACCTCTTGCAGCACTTTCTCGTATTGCAAATGGTACTCATAAACAAATACAATTATTACCAGATGATGTTGTAGTATTCTCTTCAAGTCCTATTCCAGGAAATCGTGCAAGCATAAATAAAATAATTAATAAATTATATTTAAAAGGTGTAAAAGTATATACAAATACTGAACTTGCTGACATCCATACATCAGGACACGCTAAAGGTGAAGAATTAAAATGGATGCTAAGAATAATTAAACCTGAGTACTTTATGCCAGTACATGGCGAATATAGGATGTTAAAACGTCACAGAGACCTAGCAATTAGTTGTGATATAAAACGCGAAAACATATTTATTATGAAAAACGGAGATGTTTTAGAATTAACTAAAAATGATGCTCACCTAGGAAAAAAAGTTCAAGCTGGAGATGTGTACGTAGATGGTTCACGTATTGGAGACATAGGAAGTATTGTTATAAAAGATAGAAAATTAATGAGTAATGATGGAATACTTGTTACAATAATTAATATTGATCCAATAAAAAGAGAACTTTTAATAAAACCTAACATAACAACAAGAGGATTTATATTAGTTAATGAAAATGTAGAATTAATACACAACATAGAAAATAAAGTAAGTAATATTGTAAAAAATTCATTACATAATGGATATAACTATATTAATCTAAAAAATCAAATAATATTAGAATTAAATCCATATATAGTTGAAATGACTGGTAGAAGACCCATAATATTACCAGTAATTATGGAAGTAAAAAATAGATAGCGCAAACTATCTATTTTTATTATATTTATTAACCTTAACATTTTGTATATAATAATTAATTCTAAGCAATAATTTAGTAGGAACAAATCTTGTTAAGAATATAACAAACTTCATTTTTATTGTAGGAATAATAATTAATTTATTTTTAAACATTTTATCAATTGCATAACGAGCTACATATTCACTAGTTGCACTTTTAGTATTAAAAGATCCACCAGCAATTTTATTAAAATTAGTATCTACAGGTCCAGGACATAAAATACTCATTTTAACATTACTTTTCATATGTCTTAATTCTTCATATATTGCTAAACTTTCCTTTAAAACATAATTCTTTGTGGAATAATATGTAGATAATTTTGGTCCAGCCATAAATCCAGCACTGGATGCTACATTCAAAATACGTCCCTTGTCTTTTTTAACAAAATCAATTAAAAATAATTTAGTTAATATATGTAATGCAACAATATTTAAATTAATCATTTCTAATTCTCTATCTAAAGAAGTATCAATAAAATTACCAAATAAACCAAATCCAGCATTATTTATAAGAATATCAACATCTTCATTCTTAACATTTTCATAGAATTTATAAACGTTATCTATCACACTTAAATCAATATCATATATTTTAACATCAGTTTTAATATTATTTTTAACCTCGTTTAATTTATCTTTATTTCTACCAACTAATATCAAATCATATCCCATATTTGATAAATAATAAGCCATATCTCTTCCAATTCCACTACTACCACCAGTTATAATTGCTTTCATAAAAATATCTCCTTAAAAAAATATATATTAAATATTTTATATTTCTACCTAATTATATCAAAAAAAAATAACAAATAGTTATTTTTTTGAAAAAATACTAATAATTTTACCAGCAATAAATACTATATCATCACATTTTTTTATAGCAATAGTTTTACATATAGCTTTACCACCAACTGTTAAACTAGATATTATACTTGAAACCAATATACTAGAAAGAACTGTATTTCCATCAATGATTTTTGATAGTGATATTGCAACCATAGCACCCATACCACCACTTATAATTCCACATATATCTCCTATTACATCATTACATATACTAGCAACTTTAACAGAATTTTTTAATAATTTTAAAGATTCTTTAGCGCCTTTTATTTTCTTTGAAGACTTAGCATGAAATGTTGCTTCACTACTAGTCAAACTAGCTGTTCCAATCATATCAAATACAATACCTATTCCAATCACTAAAAAAGTAATCAAAATCATAACAAATAAATTTGCATTTGAACTTATAACATTCGAAACAAAACTAAATGTTAATGAAAGAAAAAAAGTCATTAAAAAAACTTTATATATCCAGTTATCTTTTTTCATCAATACACCCCTTATATAAAGCTTGGAAATTTTGTATGGTATGTTATAAATTAATTTTACGGCTTTGGTCGAGTTGAATTTCTCTATTTCCTATCCCTCGATTACTCTTAGGCGATTTCTCTTTATAAGGAAATAATTAAAAGTTGCCTATTTAATTACTCGATTACCACTTAGTCCGCACTTCAAACCTTATAACTTAACACGCTAGAAGTTTTCCTTGACACAACTAACCTATTCTTATTCGCTTTTGCAACCATGTTTTCATAAATATAATCATTAATCCCACATAATCACTCACGACATGCACTTTTTTGTATTTCGTGACGTAATAAAAGGAGTAAAAATTGTATGCCATTACAATCGTCCTTAAATTTAAAATTATATACTCACCCCAACTTGGGCAGAAGAAGCAAATATACAAAGTGTCATTCGTACAATTGATGGATTTTTAGCCCCATCTTCAAATAGTGTTTATGACTAGCATAATGCACCACACGCTTAGAATTATACCATAAGTGATGGTATTTGTCAAATTTACCATCTACAAAATTATATTCATATTTTTAAAAAAAATGTATGTTAACAGCCCTCATCTGCATCACATACATTATTTTTTAATCTATCAATTAACTCTTGATATTTTCCTCTAAGTTCACTTTTCTGATTTTCATTTAAATTATCAGTAGACTTAATTTGACCATCAACAGTTTTAAAGTGCAATCCAACATACTTACCATCCTTTATAAAAACAACTGTTGGTGCTAATATTTTCTTTTCATTAGTTCTAGTACTATTTTCATCAAAAACAGTTTCAATATCATTACCAATAATATTAATAATATTTTCATATATTTTACTATTTTCTTCATCATTATTTTCATAAGCATTTCTTAAATCTTTAAAATTATAATAATATAAAGTATCAATTTTATTTTCTTTTAAAGTTTTAAGTAATATAGGTAATGCAGTTCTACACCAATTACAATCAGACCATCCCATATAAATAACGTTAGTACCATTCGTTAATAAATCAACTATATCATTATCATCTACATATTTAACATTATTATCACTATCAATATCTAATGTTTTTAAAACATAACCCTCAGTTATTTCTACTCCGTTATTTTTTTCATATTCATTTTTAAATTTTAATTCATCTTCTGTATAATCTACTACAGGATCATCTGTTTTTAAAAATAATAAAACACTACACAAAGTACATAGTATAATTATTACACTTACTAAAATAATTATTTTCTTCTTCATCATCAACATCCCCACTACTTCACTACTTCATATACATTATGATTAACATATTTACTAAAATCGGTAGTAATTATTATATAACTAGCAATAAAAATTCCTATCACAACAGTACAAGTACAAATGGAAAATATTCTTATCATTTTATCAATAATATTTCTAATACTCATATTACCACCTAAAATAATTATAAATTATTTTAAATTATAATACAATATATAAATTCTTCAAAATCAAGAAATTTGCAAATAATTTATTTTTTTGATAAAATATCACAAGTGAGGTGAAGATAATGGAATTACCAAATATAAAAATACTAGATGAATCTAACAAGATTTTAAGAAAGAAAAGCAAAGATGTAGTTTTTCCTTTAGATCCTAAATTAAAAAAACTTATTGATGATTCATTAACATATTTAGAAATGAGTCAAATGGATGAATATATTGAAAAATATGATTTAAGAGCAGGAATGGGATTATCATTCGTACAAATAGGTATATTAAAAAAAATTTTTGTAATATCAGAAGAATTAGAAAATGGTAAATTTAAAAGATATGTTTTAATAAATCCAAAAGTTATATCAACAAGTGAAGAACTTATATATGTCGGTGAAGGTGAAGGATGTCTTAGTGTAAATAGACCTGTAGAAGGCATAGTTCCAAGACATGCAAGAATAAAAGTAGAAGCATATGATATAGATGGAAATAAATTTACTATTAGAGTAAGAGAAGACATCGCAGTTGCATTCCAACATGAATTAGACCACTTAGATGGAATACTTTTTGTAGACAAAATAGATCCAAAAAATCCATATAAAAATCAAGAATTTATGAGAGAAATTTAAAAAAGAGCAAAAGCTCTTTTTTTTATATTGTAATTTCAACCGCACCACTTAATTTAATTTTATCAGATAATAAATATTAGTCAATTTTTCTTT
>CAKONF010000020.1 GCA_934097015.1 uncultured Bacilli bacterium
CTAAGTGCAAAGATACAAATATTTGGAAAACTACCAAGTGGAGAATATTTTCCATATGAAGAAGGAACTTTATCATATAACATAATAAATAATGCAAAAAATAATTTAAATGGAACAATTTATAGTGAAGTACCACTAACTACACCAGGAGAAAGTAATTCAAAAATAAAATATAAAACGACAACAAGTGAAGAAGAACAGGAATCTACAATGCAAATAGAAACAACTTATCAAAGCTATTACTGGACTTATATTTCAGACTATACAATAGATGAAGAAACAGGATTGTTTATTGCTAAAGGTGTAGGGACTTGTAAGTACGATGATGGAACTTGCAATAAAACTTTAGAGGGAAAATATCTATTGAATAATTCACATCCATATCCAAATACATCAGAAACAGACAAAGCTAAGGATACAAGCTACATACATATGTTATATAAAGTAATTGAAGCGCCATCAAACAGTAGTAGCACAATTACAATGAGATTAAAAAAATTAAAATTTCCTGAAGCATATAGTGTAGAAAAAACTTTATCAAAAACAATAGACACTTATGGAAATACATATTATTATAGAGGTGGGGTAGAAGATAACTATGTAAATTTTGCAGGAATGTGTTGGAAAATTATTAGGATAGCAGGGGATGGAAGTATTAAATTAATTTTAGATAATCAAACAACTACTTGTGAAAAAACAAATGGAGTAAGTGATAGTATTATTGGTACTGGAAATTTTGGAATTGAAGGAGACAGAATTTGTAATCAAGACGGATGTACTGGAAAAAATATTCCTAATTATATAAATCCTACGAAAAGCGAAAATGCAATGTCAACAGCATTTGAAAATTTTCAAAAAAATAAATTAAGTACTTATTTGAGTAAGTTAAAAAGTGGAGATTGGTGCTATGACGATGACACTGGTCTTACTGAAGAAGAATTAAATAATTATTATAATAATATTTCCAGTATTTCTTACATTGATTATGGATTGGATTCAAGGAATACAAATGTTTGTAAAAAAACAATTTCAAAATTTAACGATAATGAAAATATGTATGTTGGCACTATTACATATTATGAAAGTTTGTGTGCTGGAAATATGCCAGCAGATAAAACTACTGCATCATATTCCAATTTTTTAAAAGGTCCAACAGATTCATGGCACACATTAACATTAGGATATTATATGCAATCAGCTAGAACTTTTTCTCCATATATTATTAATGCAGATTTAGGGGTTTTTAAGGGAAATATGATAACGACCTCAAGCAAATTTGGTTTTAGACCTTCTATCCAATTAAAAGCAAATACACTTATATCAAAAGGAACTGGAACTATTTCTGATCCTTACGAAATTAAATAAAATTTAGAAAGAGTTTAAAACCTAAACTCTTTTTAAGTTGTAAAACTAAATACTTTGTGATAAACTAAAACATATTTCAAAGGGAAGTGGTATTGTGTGGAAAATAGGTAATGTTGAAATAAAAAACAAAATAGTTTTAGCACCAATGGCTGGAATTAGTAATACTAGTTTTAGAAAAATTATAAAAAACATGGGATGTGGATTAATCTATGCAGAAATGGTAAGCGATAAAGCAATTACTTTTGACAATAAAAAAACACTTGATTTATTAAAAATGGATGAAAGTGAACGTCCTATAGCACAACAAATATTTGGAAGTGATGTATCATCATTTGTTAGTGCAGCAAAAAAAATTGAACAATTAATGCATCCAGATATAATAGATATTAATATGGGTTGTCCAGTACCAAAAATCGCACTTCGTAGTCAAGCTGGTAGTGCACTTTTAAAAAATCCTGATAAAATAGGAGAGATAGTTTCATCTGTTGTAAAAGCAGTAAATGTACCTGTCACGGTAAAGATAAGAAGTGGTTGGAATAACAATAGTATAAATTGTGTTGAAATAGCAAAAATAATAGAAAAAAGTGGTGCAAGTGCTATTACTATACACCCAAGAACACGTAAACAAGGATATAGTGGCTTAGCAGATTGGAGCCTAATAAAAAAAGTCAAAGAAAATGTATCAATTCCAGTTATCGGTAATGGAGATATAACATCTCCAGAACTTGCAAAAAAAATGTTAGATGAAACAGGTTGTGATGCAGTAATGATTGGAAGAGGTGTGCTAGGAAATCCATGGCTAATTAGACAATGTGTAGAATATCTAGAAACAGGAAAATATAACAACAACATAACATTAGAAGAAAAAATAAATATGTTAAAACAACATTATGAACTTTTAAAAGAAGATAAAGAAGAACATATTGCACTACTTGAAATAAGAAGTCATGCAATATGGTATTTAAAAGGATTAAAAGGAAATGCAGTCGTTAGAAATAAATTATGTAAAGCTAATAGTACAGAAGAACTATTTAATATCTTAAAGGAATATAGCGAAAATTATGAAAACTATTAATTTAGAAGAAATAACAAATAAAACATTTATAGATTATGGAGGATACTCAAATGTTTATAAAATAGAAGTAGATAAAAAAACTTATTGCTACAAAGAATTTACTAAACAATATGATAAAGATATATTAGAAAATATAATAGAATTATCAGAAGAAAACTTTATTAAAGAATTCATAACTCCATTATATATTGTTTTAAAAAATAAAGATTGTATAGGATATATAACTAATTACTATGGAACTTTATTTGATATAGACCATGAATATAATTTAGAATTACAAATAAAATTGCTAAAAGATTTTAAAAGATTATTAGAAATATTACATAATTATTATAAAAGAACCCATGGTGATATTAATAGAAGCAATTTAGTGTATAATAATTCTAATAAAAATTTTATAATAGATTTTGATAGATCATTAAAAATTGGTTCCTACCCACTAAGTAATATGTCTTTAAATAGTAGTGCAATAGAATATTTAAAATATTATAAATTTGATATTAACATAGATAAATTTTTATTCAATAAAATGACATTAAGTATATTATGCCAATATGATATCGTATTTAAATTAAATGAAAATAAAGATATAAAAAGATTAAGTAAAGAATTATTATTGACTGATACTAAGAAAAATATTAGTAATGAATATATAATAGATTATATTTAATTTATTATATATTTTTTTAAATTTGTGATAAAATAATAAGGCGAAAGGAAGTATATTTATGGATAAAATTATAGTTAAAGGTGCAAGAGAAAATAATTTAAAAAATATAGATATTGAAATACCAAAGAATAAATTAGTTGTTATGACTGGAGTAAGTGGTAGTGGTAAAAGTAGTTTAGCTTTTGATACTATATATCGTGAAGGAGAAAGAAGATATGTAGAAAGTTTATCAAGTTATGCAAGACAATTTTTAGGTGGTAGTGAAAAAGCTGACGTTGATTCTATAGAAGGACTTAGCCCAAGTATATCTATAGATCAAAAAACTACTAATAAAAACCCACGTAGTACAGTTGCAACTGTGACGGAAATTTATGACTATTTTAGACTTTTATATGCAAGAATAGGTACACCAATTTGTCCTAAACATAAAACTCCAATAAAAAGTCAAAGTGTAGAAGAAATGACTAATAAAATTATGTCATTAGAAGAAAATACTAAATTAGAAATATTATCTCCTATAGTTTATGGAGAAAAAGGTACTCATGAAAAAGAATTTGATGATTTAAGAAAAAAAGGATTTACTAGAGTTATAGTTAATGATGAAAGATATGATTTATCAGAGGAAATAAAATTAGAGAAAAATAAAAAATCTAATATATTAGTAATTGTAGATAGAGTAGTAGTTAGAAATGAAGATAGAAGTAGAATATTTGATTCTATTGAAACAGCAACTAAATTAAGTGATGGAAAAGTGGTAATAAATGTAATTGGTGATAAAGAAATTATTATGAGTGAACATTATGCTTGTGAATATTGTGATTTTTCATTACCAGAACTTGAACCTCGTTTATTTTCATTTAATGCTCCATATGGTGCTTGTAAAGAATGTAAAGGACTAGGTATAACACAACATATAGATATAGATTTATTAATACCAGATAAAAGTTTAAGTATACTAGATGGTGCTATTAAACCTTTAAATTTAGAGCAAAATATATATATGACAAATGTAATCACAGTTGCTAAATATTATAATATAGATTTAAGTATACCAGTTAAAGATATGAAAAAAGAAGATTTAGATATTATATTATTTGGTTCTAAAGAATTAATTAACTTTGAATATACTTCTAAAAATGGTAATAAAAGATATACAACAGATTATTATGAAGGTATTGTTAATAATTTAGAAAGAAGATATATTGAAACAACAAGTACTTGGATAAGAGAATGGATTGAAGGATATATGGTAGAAAGTGTATGTCCTAAATGTAAAGGTGCAAGACTTAATAGTGATGTACTAAATGTATTTGTTGGTAAAAAAAATATATATGAATTAACTTGTTTAAGTATCAAAGAATTAATTGTATTTTTTGATAAATTAAAATTAAATAATGAAGAAAAACAAATAAGTGAATTAATTATAAAAGAAATAAAATCAAGATTAGAATTCTTAAATAACGTAGGATTATCTTACTTAACTTTAAATCGTTCTGCAGGAACACTTAGTGGTGGTGAATCACAAAGAATAAGATTAGCAACACAAATTGGAAGTAGATTAAGTGGAGTATTATATGTTTTAGATGAACCTAGTATTGGATTACATCAAAAAGATAATGAAAGATTAATTAATTCATTAAAAGAAATGAGAGATTTAGGTAATACTTTAATAGTTGTAGAACATGATGAAGATACAATGAGAGCAGCTGACTATTTAATAGATATTGGTCCTAAAGCTGGTGATGCTGGAGGGTATGTCGTAGCAGCTGGAACACCAGAAGAAGTTATGAAAAATGATAAAAGTATTACAGGAAGATTCTTAAGTGGAAAAGAAAAAATAGAAATACCTAAAATTAGAAGAAAAGGTAATGGATTAAAATTAAAAATTAAAGGTGCTAAAGAAAATAACTTAAAAAATATAAATGTAGATATACCTCTTAACACACTAACTGTTATAACTGGAGTAAGTGGTAGCGGTAAAAGTACTTTAATAAATGAAATATTATATAAATCATTAAGAAAAGAAATATATGGTTCTAAAGATATTCCTGGAAAATGTAAAAAAATAGAAGGAATAGAAAATATAGATAAAGTAATAGATATAACACAAGATCCTATAGGAAGAACACCAAGAAGTAATCCAGCAACATATGTAGGAGTGTTTGACGATATTAGAGATGTATTTAGTGAAATGAAAGAATCTAAAATAAGAGGTTATACAAAAAGTAGATTCTCATTTAATGTTAAAGGTGGACGTTGTGAAGCATGTTGGGGTGATGGTGTTAAAAAAATAGAAATGCATTTCCTACCAGATGTTTATGTACCATGTGACTTATGTAAAGGAACAAGATATAATAGTGAAACATTAGAAGTAAAATTCAAAGGTAAAAATATTAGTGAAGTACTAGATATGAGAGTTAGTGAAGCAATACAATTCTTTGAAAGTGTTCCTAAAATAAAAAATAAATTACAAATATTATCAGATGTAGGATTAGGATATATTAAATTAGGACAAAGTGCACCTACATTATCTGGTGGTGAAGCAAGTCGTGTTAAGCTAGCAAAAGAATTACAAAAGAAGCCTACAGGAAAAAGTATATTTATACTAGATGAACCTACAACTGGATTACATTCAGCAGACATAAAAAAACTACTTGTTATTTTAGAAAGAATAGTAGATAATGGTGATACAGTACTTATAATAGAGCATAATTTAGATGTTATAAAAGTAGCAGACTATATAGTTGACTTAGGACCAGATGGAGGTAGTGGTGGAGGAAGTGTAGTAGCAACTGGTACTCCAGAAGATATAGCAAAATGTGAAACAAGTTATACAGGAGAATTCTTACGTAAAATACTATAAAAAAACTTACATAAAGTAAGCATTTTAAACCATATACATATTATTATTGTATGTATCTCCTAAATCTTTATTAGAAAAATTACTTCCAATTTCTCCCTCTAACTTATTAAGTCTAGCTTCAATTCTATTAATCTGTCTTTCTATTTTTGATATTCTAGATTCTATATCTGAAGTATAATTATTATTCATGTTATTATTCATATTATAGTTTCCCATATTTTGATCCATCATAGCAGGTCCTGAATAAAAAGATGATTGACTTGCTACTTGATTAGGATACATATTAGGCATCATAGGTTGCATATTATTATAAGCACTCATATTATATTCAGAAAAGAAAGAATTTCTATCTTTTTTCAACTTAATTTCCCCCTCTAATTCATTATATGATAAAATAATAAGGAAGTGATATTATGCGTTTAAGAAATGTTAAAAATGCAAAAGAAATAGTAAATAATTCAAATTATGTTATAAATAATCCCGAAGAATATATTGGAAATTATAAAAAAATATTTAACAATAATAATCCTATAAATATTGAAATAGGTATGGGAAAAGGTAATTTTATTATAGGTATGGCAGAGAAGTATCCTAATATTAATTTTATAGGTATAGAAAAATATGAATCAGTAATGGTACGTGCTATAGAAAAATTAAATAATACAGATTTACCAAACTTAAAATTAATTAGGATGGATGCAAAAGATATAGATAAAGTATTTAATAAAGAAATAAATACAATATATTTAAACTTTTCAGACCCATGGCCAAAAACTAGACATGCTAAAAGAAGATTAACTAGTCCATATTTTTTAGAATTATATGACAAAATATTTATATCTACACCACATATAATTCAAAAAACAGATAATATATTATTATTTGCCTCTAGTATAGAAACATTAAGTAATTATGGTTATACATTTGATAAAGTATCATTAGATTTAAAAAATACAGACATAGATAATATAACAACTGAATACGAAGAAAAGTTTATGAATATGGGAGTAAAAATAAATTATCTAAATGCATATAAAAAATAAATTATGTCGACACGCTTTGACATAATTTTTATATACAATAATGTAGTATATATAACCAGAGCAATTTATTTGATTAGTGCTTACCCAATCATTATAAAAATGAGAGGGGATGTATAGATGAAAAGAATACTTTATTATATTAAAGAAATATTAAAAAGTATATTTTTAATATATGTTTTGAAAATAATCTACTTCCTCCTACAAAAAGGAGTTTAGATTAACTCCAATAGGCACTAAATATTATTTATGTTAGGCTACTTATAATGGTTTGATATTAAAATATAATATTTTACCTCTTAATTTATTTATAATAAAAATAGATATATTAATGTAAAATAAAAGCCGCATAATTAATATGCGTGCCAACCAATTAGGGTAGGCATTACAAATGTAATTGCTCTACTTAATATAAGTTTAACATCATGATAGTGATGTGTCAATAAAAAAATTTTACAAATTTTGTCTACAAAGTTTGAGATGAATTTTATTTATGTAACCAGCAAATGTTTACTTTTTAAATTTGTATTATTTTATTACTCTTTTCAAACTCTAATACATCTTCATCTACTAACATATTATAGATTTCATAAGCCTTAATATCATAATCTTTTATAATAGAATTAATATTTTTTAAACTAGATACTATAGGAATCTTAGTATCTTTTTTTATTCTATTAATATATTTTTTACCCTTATCATTAAATCCTAATAATCTAATATATTCATTTTTTAAACACTTTTCTTTATCTTTTTTAGTCAATCCAATTAATATATGTATAAACATTCTATTAATTCTATTATATGTATATCTTTTAGATTTAGTTTTATTTATTAAATCATCTATACTATTACATTCATTAATTATTTTTTTTAATCTATTATCTATACCTTCATCAACAGTTAAATATTTATCTAAATTATCATCATTTATAATTTTATATTTAAGTAATTTAAAATATAAATCATAATCTATTATATTAATATATTTAGTAGTAGGAACATATTTATTTATATCTTCATTATTAATAATTTTATTTCTAATATTACTAGCACTAACTATATTAGAATCATTTTCTATATCATGATAATCATTAGTTCTTTTTATTGCAATAGCTTCTATATCATATTTATGTTTTAATATAGTTTTAATATAAGATAAACCTAATAAATCATTAGGTGTACTAATATTAGTTTTAAGAGCTAAATTAAGTGCAGTAGGGTAATTTACACCATCTTTTAAATATTCCTTTACTTTACTATCATAATCTTTATTAAGAGATATATTAGCCATTTCATATAATTTATTAACATCACCAGATTCACTACCAAAAATTATTTTTTTAACTCCTAAATAATGTAATAATTCTATACTAGCATCACTAAATATATCTGCTGAATTACTACCAAATATAAAAGGAAGTTCAATTACAATATCTACATTATTTTCTAAAGCTAATAAAGTTTTATTTTTTACACTTTCAATACTAATTTCACCACGTTCTAAAAAATATCCATTTAAAACTAATATAATAATAGAATTAGGATAAAGTTCTTTTATTTTATTTATATGATATATGTGTCCATTATGAAATGGATTATATTCTGCAATAATTCCTATTATATCCATAATATTACCTCACTAACAAAAATTATATTACTAAAATAATATAAAATAGTCAAATAAATGATTATTATACTATTGCATATATTATATATGTATGATATATTTATATACAGATACATTATATTTTTCTGCTAAGCTCATTTTTATAGTAATCACCAAATACTAAAAAATAGTTAAAGCGTTAATAATGTATCTATTTTTTTAATATAATTTAATATGAATAAACTAATATATTTTATTATAAGTATAATTTTTATTAGTATATCAAGTATATTTTTTATATTATATTTAAATCTATTTAACATAGGATATAATATATTTGAATATTTACTTTTTTGTTTTAAAAAAATAGAATGTTTACTCATAATACCTGGTATATTAATTTTATATAAATTAAATAAAAGCCTATAAAATAATAGAAATAACACTCGCTTACACTTGAATAAATTTATTAAGTAATATAAAATATATTGTGAGGAGTGATGATATGAGAGAAATAACACTTTTACCAGCAGATACATATGTTGTTGTTAATAAAACAATTCTTACAGAATATGATAAAAAAGTAATTATTGATCTTTATCAACCACTTATAGGACCACTTGCAATATCACTTTATTTAACATTAATAAGTGATCTAAATAAAGATTTAAAAAAGAGTGATGAATATTCACATCATCATTTAATGATTAATTTAAAAAGTGGATTAGATATTATTAAAAAAGCAAGAAATAGTTTAGAAGCAGTAGGACTAATTAAAACATTAGTAAAAATAAATGAAAATCAAAATAATTATATATATCAAATATATAGTCCTCTTACACCAAATGAATTTTTTAATCATCCTATATTAAATGTTATTTTATATAATAATGTTGGAGATATAGAATATGATAAATTAACTGAATTTTATAAAAGAATATATATAGATACTAAAGATTATAAAGATATATCTGCAACACTTAATACAACATATAAAACAGTAAATAACATATTAAAAAAAGATATTATTGATAAAGAAAGTATAGGTACTAATGTAGGTAATACAATAGATTTTGATATGCTAATATCTAGTATTCCAAGTAATATAATTAGTAATAAAGCGTTTAATAAAAAGACACGTGAACTTATTAATAACTTATCTTTTGTATATGATATTGATAATTTAAGAATGATAGATTTAGTAAGATTATCTATAGATGATAATGGTATGATAAATAAAGATAAATTGATAGGTAATATAAGAAAATATTATGATTTTAATAATAATGGCGCTTTACCTACATTAATTTATAGAACACAACCTGATTATTTAAAACAAGGATATAATGATAATTCTAATAGAGGTAAAATGTTATATGTGTTTGAAAATACAACACCTTATGATTTCCTAATGGGTAAATATAAAGGAGTTAAACCTACTAGTAGAGATTTAAAATTGTTAGAATATTTAGCATTAGAATTAAAAATGCAACCTGCTGTAATAAATGTACTAATTGATTATGTATTAAGAATAAATGATAATAAATTAAATAAAAGTTATGTAGAAACTATTGCTGGAGAATGGGTTAGAAGTAATATAACAACTGCAAAAGATGCTATGGAAAGAGCAGAAAAACAACATAAAAAGAATAAAATGAAAATAGTTAAAAAACAAGAAAATGTTCCAGTTTGGTTTAATGAAAAAAATGATAGTCAAGATATTACAGACAATGAAAAACAAGAATTAGAAAATTTATTAAAAGATTTTAGGTGATAGTATGATAGAATTCAAAGAAACAACTAATTATAATAAAAAAAATTTAAATGATGAATTAAAAAGAGATTACATAAAAGCATTAAAAGACATTAAATTTAAAAATTTAATTACTAGATTAAAATTAACAGATGAAATTGGTATGAAATATACATCAAAATTAGAACATACAATAAATGATTTACATAATTGTGAAAACTGTAAAGGATTAGTAGAGTGTAAAAATGACGTAAATGGTTGTGTATATTACCCAGAAAAGGAAGATGATAAATTAATTTTTAATTATGTAGCGTGCAAATATAAAAATAAAGAAATAAAAGAAAAAAGTGAAAAGAAAAGTATTTGTTATGGTATAGGAGAAAATATAAAAAATGCTTCCATGAGTGAGATATATACTGATGATAAAAAAAGAGTAGAATTAATAAAATGGATAACAAATCTTTACCACAATTATCCAAAAGAAAAAAAAGGATTATACTTACATGGATCTTTTGGTAGTGGAAAAACATATATAATTGCAGCACTATTAAATGAATTTGCAAAAAAAAATTATAAAACAATAATAATGTACTATCCAGAAATGTTAAATAGATTAAAATCAACTTTTGATAATACAAATGAATCATTTAGTGAGATGTTAAATGAAATAAAAAAATGTGATTTCTTACTTATAGATGATATAGGTGCAGAAACAGTATCTACTTGGAGTAGAGATGAAATACTAGGAACAATACTTCAATATAGAATGGAAAATAATTTAACAACATTCTTTACATCAAATTTAACAATAGATGAATTAGAAACTAACTTAAGTCTTACAAAAAATAATGTTGATAAAGTAAAAGCAAGAAGAATTATTGAAAGAATAAAACAATTAACAATTGATTTAGAATTAATTAGCAAAAATCGAAGAAATTAATTTACTTCGTTTTTTTTTGATGTTATAATGAAATAGAGTAGGAGTATCGTTATGGAGAATAAATCATTCTTAAGTAAATTTCTTTTATTACTAACCATAATTGTTTTAATAGTCATAGTAGCATTTTTTGTTATGAATAAAAATAGTGTAGCAAGTGACATGAAAGAAATAGAAAAAATAACTAGTATGAACGTTGATACTTATGATGAAGATTTATATGTATATAAGTTAGATAATGATAGTTTATATACATCACAATATTTTTATAACGCTTATTACTTATCTAACAATACAGTTAAATTTGATGAATATAAAATAAATGAAAATACAAAATTTTATTTAAAAACATTATCTAATACAGAAAAAGATATTAACAATATAAAAATATCTTATGATCCAATAGATATTGATGAATTTAAATACCTATTAAATAACTATACTTTATTAAAAGTTTATATATGGAAAGACAGTAATGATTTATGCAAAAATGTATTATTATATTCTTCAAATAATATAAAATTAGAAATAGAACACTACTAAAAAAAAACGTAAATTGTTACGCTTTTTTTATGCTTATTTCATTTAATTTTATTAATTCGATAATAGCATTAGATCTATTAATTACATCTAATTTTTGCATTACATTAGAAATATGATTTCTTACAGTTTTTTCACTAATATTTAATATAACACTTATTTCTTTAGTAGTTTTATTATCAATAAGTAATTCAAAAATTTCTTTTTCTCTTTTTGTTATTATATTTTTCATATTATCCTCTTTCTTTAACATTACTCAATATATTTTATGAGAAAAAATAATCTTTGTTATTGAAATTTAACTGTAATATACATTTTATTTGAATATTGTTCCTGTATTTTTCTTATAATTTGATTTGCTAATTTGGTATCATGATCTTTTTTAGAAATAGTGATTTTTATATTATCTTTATCTATTTTTACAAAACATTGTAATTTAAAACTATCATTAATTAGTTTTTCAATGTTTTCTTCTTTACCTTTATTCAAATTTATATTTTGTATTTTTTCATAAGCATTATTTTTTTCTTCTAAAGTTGCTTTATCATTTAAAAGTATTGATTGTAAATCATTAATAGTATTAAGAACTTCTTCATCATCTAAAACTCTTAAAGATGCAAGAGAGTCTGTTTCCTCAATATTAATCGTTTCCTTTTCTTCCACATTCTCTTTTATAGTTGCCAAAGTAGTATTTGGCATAGCGATATAGTATACACTTAGAACTAATATAATACTGAATAGAGTTAAAAACCACAAACTTTGTTTATTTATCATATATTTTCCTCCATTAACTATTAAATTATATTAATAAAAATAAATATTATTCTAAATAAACAAACTTAATCCATAAATTAATATTTTAAAAAATTTAAACCACATATTTATTTTCTCCTTTCACTAAATTGTTAATAATTTAAATCTAATTTTAATAATTATTGTTCTAATATAATATATCATTTAAAACATTAAAAATAATTTAATAAGTATACGTAAAAATCTATACATAATTATTTCTCCTCTCTATCATCCCTACACTTATATTATTGTGAAAAAATTTGCATTTCCTTTTTTTTTCTTTAATTTTTTAAAAAAAATTTTATTTTTTTAACAGATATAAAAAATTTACAAATTATTTTTACAAATATAAAATATTTGTGTGTAAATATATAGTTAAATAAAAGTTTAAAAAAAGTAAATAAAAAGTATAATATTTTACGCTATAAAATTCACCATTAAAATAAAAACAATACTTATAAAAAATAATTTTTTGTAAATAATAATAACATGAAAAAGAATAATTTAAATATATTAATAATATTACTTATTTTACTAGTTAGTGTTTATATTATAAGATTACTAAAATTAACTGGTATATGTTGTATGATACTATCTATTTTAAGTCCATTATTTTTTGGATATGTTTTATCATGGATATTAAAACCTATAGTAGATAAAATAAATTTTAATAGGGGAATTACAACGACTTTTATATTTATATTATTTATTGGAAGTATAATATTCATATTTTTTAAATTAGTACCACTAATAATAATTGAATCCAAAAAAATATTTCCAATAATAAAATACTATATTTTACACAATAAATATTTATATAAAATATATAACAATTTAAATATAAAAGAAATGGTAATATCTAATTTAAAACATATGAATAATTGTCTAAATAATATAGTAGGAATAACTATGAATATAGTTTATAGTATGATATTTAGTTTCTATTTTCTAATTAGAAAAAATCCTACTAGTTATTTTACTTTTATACCAAATGAATTAAGATATAATATCAGTAAAGATTTAAGATTGTATGTTAAAAGTATATTGTTAGATACATTGTTTATGTTTACTATATTATCTATTATTTTTAGCATAATTGGTTTATCAAGCCCTATTCTTTTTGCTTTATTTTGTGCTATTACAAATATAATTCCATACATAGGACCATATATAGGAGGAGTACCAGCAATATTAATAGGACTTACAAAGAGTTTTAAATTAGGTATAATAACTACTATCGTAATTATGGTAGTTCAATCTCTTGAAAATAATATAGTTCAACCAATGATAGTTAGTAAAAATGTTAATTTAAATCCAATATATATTTTAATAGGCGTTATTATATTTAGTCATTTTTTTGGAATATTAGGAATGATTATATCAACACCTATATTATTAATAATAAGAAATATAATAAATTATTATAAAAAAAATAAACCAGATTGGTTTACCTCAATTCTTGATAAACTGTAGTATCAAATTTATGATCTTTAGTATCAAATTCTAATAATTTTTTTGTATTTACCAAGAAAAAATCATGTTGTAATGTATCAACATCACTATCTTTGGTTATAGGATCATCCCAAGTTAAATCAATATTTAGCCATTCTCCATTAACTAATACAGCATTCCAAACATGAGTATTACTAGCAACTTTATAGTTTTTTAGACCAAATTTAGAAATAAATATTGCCATTAAATCAGCATACCCACTACATACTGCAGTGCCATTGAATAATGGTCCTAAAGCAGTATAAGAAGCATCATTTGATTTATTAATATCATATCTAGTATTATTAATAATATAATCATGTATAACTAATAATTTATCATCATCACTCATATCACTTTTAATATATTTTGTAATAATATCATCAACACCCTTATTAATTTTTTCTATATCACTATCACTATATAATTTTGTAATATTTATAGTAATTTCACCAGTGTTATTGCTAACAATACCAATTTTAGAATAAGTATTATATGGATGCACATAATTATTAATATTAGATAAAAGAGTAGTATCATTACTTATTTTATTCATATCTTTTAAACAATCAGTATATTCATCAGGGCAATAAAAAGTAAAATTATCCCAACCATTATTTAATGTAGAAAAAACAATATTTAATAAACCTTGATAACTATAAGGAACATATTGATTAGATTCTTGTACGAATTTAAAATCATAATTCTTATAATAATCATTAGGACTTGATATAGCTACTTTCTTATTATTTTCTAAAAATAAAGCAATTTTATTTGAAATACTATCAATATTAATTAAAACTAATAAACTAATTAAAATACATATTATCAAAGATATAGTTTTCTTCATATAAACACCTCGTATTATAATAATAACAAATTATAATTTAAAAAGAAATGATTAATTATTCATTTCTTTTACTTTTTTATTTAATCTTGCTTTTTGTCTATCACAAGTATTTTTCTTTACTAATCCTTTTGAACAAGCTTTGTCGATGTTAGATACAAATTTCTTAAGTTCAGTATTAGCTAAATCCTTGTCTTTATCTAAAATAGCTTTTTCTGTTCTTTTAATTGAATTTTTAACTTTAGCAGTATAGACATTATTAGCAATAGTAGTTTTAATATCTTGTTTTACTGACTTCTTAGAACTTTTAATATTAGGCATAATTCTCTGCTCCTTCCTTAAATACAATATAGATTTTACCAAATTATTATATAAAATGCAAACAAAAACACGTTTTTATTGAAAAAAAAATCAATTTATTATATTATTATATTATAAGTTAGATTATAAAGGATGGATCTTATGAAAAATTCTATATTTAAAAGTTATGCAAAAAAAGTATTAAAAAGTCAAGCATTTGTATCTGTTTTAATAGTATTTGTATTATCACTAGGTATAATTGGTACAAGTTATTCACTATATATGGATGTAGATAAAGATACTGATTACCAAATAGTACAAGTAGGAGATTTAGCAATATCATTTGATAATGGTAGTAATGTAATTAGTTTAACTAATATGACACCAACAGAAGATGAAAATGCAATTAAATTAACAGATAATATATTTTCATTCTATGTATATAATACAGGAACATATAAAATAGATTATGATATAAATTTAGAAACAATAGATGGAAATGAAGTAGATCCAAAATATATTAATTATCAAATATGTAAAGATAATGCTGATAATTGTACTCAAATAAATACATTAGGAACAAATACTTTAATAAGAAAAGAAATATTAGAAGCAAAAAAAGCAAGTAGTGAAACAAATCCAAGTGCATATTACTTTTTAAGAATATGGATAAATAATAAGTATCCAACAAATGAATTAAAATCAAATAATATAAAATTAAAAGTAGTAATAAATGCACAAAATCTTAGTGGAGAATTAGAAAGTACAAAAACTTTATCAGGAAAACTACTAAATGATGACAGAATAAAAATAAATTATGATAAACCAAATTTCAACGAAATTGAAACAGAAGAAAAAGGATTATATCTAGCAGAAGATGATTATGGAACAAGTTATTATTTTAGGGGAACACAAAGTTATAATTATGTATCATTTGCAAATCAAATTTGGAAAATAATAAGAATAAATGGAGATGGAAGTATAAGACTAACGACAAAAAATGTTGTAGGTAAATCTTATTATAATGAAAATACAGATGATAATGCATATGCAGGATACATGTATGGTTTAACTGGTGTAGAAACAAATGAAAATAGATGTTTAAAATCAAATGAAAGCAATGAAGTAGAAAATATAATAAGTACATACAGTACAAAAGAAACATGTGAATCAAATGGTGGAACATGGACTCAAACTGCATATGAAGCAACCCATGCAAATATAAAAAATTCAACAGTAAAAGATTTTTTAGATAATTGGTACAGCACTAACATAGTTGGCAAAACTAATACAAATGGTGATTTATATACAGACTATATATCTGACGAAATATTTTGTAATGAAAAAACTTTAACAAGCGAAAATGGTAAGGGGTATGCCAAAAACTTTAGTCTGTATTCAACTGGTAGAATTATGAGCAGTAAGTCATCTCCTACATTTATATGTACTAAGAATGCAACAAATGATTTATCAAGATTTACAATGGAAAAACAAACTTTAAAAAATGGTTCTACAACAAATGGAAAGTTAATATATCCAATAGGATTAGTTTCTGCCGATGAATTAAAATTTTCCGGATTAATTTATGGATCAAATACATCAGCAAACGGATTCTTATTAGCTCAAGGATGGTCTATGACGCCTTATCATTTCGAATCCAATAAATATGTTACGATTTTTATTGGCGGAGACCAAAAATATCCTATATGGACAAATTCATCAAACAATCAACAAGCAATAATACATCCAGTAATAAATATAAAAAAAGATGTGCTTATAGAAAGTGGAGATGGAACATTATCTAATCCATATACATTAAAATTAAAATAGAAACTATTAATATTGAAAAAAGAATAAATATATATTATCATATTAATATAAAGAGAGTGAAAAAGGATTGATACCATGAAAAATTCTATATTTAAAAGTTATGCAAAGAAAGTACTAAAAAGTCAAGCATTTGTATCTGTTTTAATAGTATTTGTATTATCACTAGGTATAATTGGTACAAGTTATTCACTATATATGGATGTAGATAAAGATACTGATTACCAAATAGTACAAGTAGGAGATTTAGCAATATCATTTGATAATGGTAGTAATGTAATTAGTTTAACTAATATGACACCAACAGAAGATGAAAATGCAATTAAATTAACAGATAATATATTTTCATTCTATGTATATAATACAGGAACATATAAAATAGATTATGATATAAATTTAGAAACAATAGATGGAAATGAAGTAGATCCAAAATATATTAATTATCAAATATGTAAAGATAATGCTGATAATTGTACTCAAATAAATACATTAGGAACAAATACTTTAATAAGAAAAGAAATATTAGAAGCAAAAAAAGCAAGTAGTGAAACAAATCCAAGTGCATATTACTTTTTAAGAATATGGATAAATAATAAGTATCCAACAAATGAATTAAAATCAAATAATATAAAATTAAAAGTAGTAATAAATGCACAAAATCTTAGTGGAGAATTAGAAAGTACAAAAACTTTATCAGGAAAACTACTAAATGATGACAGAATAAAAATAAATTATGATAAACCAAATTTCAACGAAATTGAAACAGAAGAAAAAGGATTATATCTAGCAGAAGATGATTATGGAACAAGTTATTATTTTAGGGGAACACAAAGTTATAATTATGTATCATTTGCAAATCAAATTTGGAAAATAATAAGAATAAATGGAGATGGAAGTATAAGACTAACGACAAAAAATGTTGTAGGTAAATCTTATTATAATGAAAATACAGATGATAATGCATATGCAGGATACATGTATGGTTTAACTGGTGTAGAAACAAATGAAAATAGATGTTTAAAATCAAATGAAAGCAATGAAGTAGAAAATATAATAAGTACATACAGTACAAAAGAAACATGTGAATCAAATGGTGGAACATGGACTCAAACTGCATATGAAGCAACCCATGCAAATATAAAAAATTCAACAGTAAAAGATTTTTTAGATAATTGGTACAGCACTAACATAGTTGGCAAAACTAATACAAATGGTGATTTATATACAGACTATATATCTGACGAAATATTTTGTAATGAAAAAACTTTAACAAGCGAAAATGGTAAGGGGTATGCCAAAAACTTTAGTCTGTATTCAACTGGTAGAATTATGAGCAGTAAGTCATCTCCTACATTTATATGTACTAAGAATGCAACAAATGATTTATCAAGATTTACAATGGAAAAACAAACTTTAAAAAATGGTTCTACAACAAATGGAAAGTTAATATATCCAATAGGATTAGTTTCTGCCGATGAATTAAAATTTTCCGGATTAATTTATGGATCAAATACATCAGCAAACGGATTCTTATTAGCTCAAGGATGGTCTATGACGCCTTATCATTTCGAATCCAATAAATATGTTACGATTTTTATTGGCGGAGACCAAAAATATCCTATATGGACAAATTCATCAAACAATCAACAAGCAATAATACATCCAGTAATAAATATAAAAAAAGATGTGCTTATAGATAGTGGAGATGGAACAGAATCAAATCCATACACTTTAAAATTAAACTAAAAATTTAAAATAATAAAATAAACAGGTATAAAATTGCAACACTGCAACATACCTGTTTTTACTTTTAAACAATATAATCTATTAAACCATATTTATTTGCTTCATCACTTGTAAAAAAATTATCTCTTTCAGTATCATTTTCTATAACATTTAATGGTTGACCTGTTAAATTAGATAACATTTTATTTAATAACTTTTTCTTTTTTATAATTCTTTTTGCTTGAATCTCAATATCAGTTGCTTGTCCGCTTGTATTTCCAAGAGGTTGATGAATCATTATTTCAGAATTTTTAAGTGCGCATCTTTTACCCTTAGTTCCGCTAGCAAGAATAATAGAAGCCATACTTGCAGCGAGTCCAGTTGTAATTGTCCTAACATCACTTTTAATAAAATTCATTGTATCAATAATAGCAAGTCCACTAACAACACTACCTCCAGGACTATTAATATAAATATCTATATCATTAGTATTTAATGAATCTAAATATAATAATTCACTAATTACTAAATTACTTAAATTATCATTTATTTCACCATTAATAAAAATAATCCTATTTTCTAACAATTTAGAATATATATCATAAACCTTTTCACCACTATTAGTTGTTTCTTGTATAGTTGGAATAAACACGATTATCACCCTAATAATATTTTATAAAAAAATACAAATATAATACTAAAAAAAATATGACAAAATATTTACATATATGATAGAATATAATTAGTATAGTAAAGAGGGATAAAATGAAAGAAGAAAAAGCAGGATTAAAATTTATTTTTATAAATGCAGTTAAAGAAGTATTAAATGCAGATGTTTCATTTAACCACAGTTTAGATATTGGAATAAGAGGTAAATTCATTACAAATCATAAAGTAAATGCCACAGATATAAAAAATATAACAAATAAAATGAATGAATACATAGAAGGAAGTTATCCAATATTAAAACTTAATGTTAGTAGTAAAGATGCAATTAATTACTATAATAGGTATAATGAAACAGAAAAAGCAGAAACTATAAATAACATGATAAATGAAACAATTGTATTTAATGAATTATTAGGAAAATATAATTATTTTTATACTAATATAGTTAATAATACAAACCAAATAAAAAAATTTAAAATAATTAATTTAAATAATAATGACTTTGTATTAATAGATGATATAGAAAATAAAAGGGAATTTATTCATAAAAAAAATATATTTAATGAATTTAATAATTATCATGAATGGATACAAAAACAAAATATAAATTATGTGTGTGATTTAAATAAAATAATATCATCTGGTAAAATAGAAGATTTTATCAAAAAAAATGATATTATTATAGATGATTCTATAATGAAAATAGCACAAAATATAATTAGATTAAAAAAGAAAATAGTATTTTTAGGTGGGCCATCTAGTAGTGGTAAAACTACTAGTAGTAGAAAGTTAGCACTTTATATAAATGCACTAGGAAAAAATACTGTTAAAATAAGCTTAGACGATTATTATAAAGAATTAGAAGAAATAAAACCTAATAGTGAAGGTAAATATGATTTCGAATCTATAGATTCATTAGATTTAAAATTATTTAGAAATCAAATGATGGATTTATTAAATGGTAAAGAAGTAGTATTGCCAAAATATACTTTTGAAACAGCTTCTAAGAGCTTTAATAATGATCCAATTAAGCTAGGAACTAATGATATTTTAATAGTAGAAGGATTACATTGTTTAAATGATATTGTTAGTCAAAATATAGAAAAAAGAGTTAAATATAAAATATATGTTAGTCCTTTTATGCCAATGATGTTAGATAGACATAATTACATTTCTACAACAGATAATAGACTTATTAGAAGAATAGTAAGAGATAATAGAACTAGAGGAGTAAATGTAGAAAAAACATTAGCAACATGGAAAGATGTAAGAGAAGGAGAAGAAAATTATATATTTCCATATACAGATGAAGCAGATATAGTTCTTAACACAAGTTATATTTATGAATTAGGAGTTTTAAAAGTTTATGTAGAACCACTATTATATACAGTAAAAATGGATAGTCCATACTATGAAATGGCAAGAAGACTTTTAGATAGCTTGAAAGTATTCTTTCCAATTAGTAGTGAGTATTTAGCTAGCGATAATGTTTTAAGAGAATTTATTGGAAAATCAGAATTTAATGAAGGGTAAGGGATAAAATGAAAAAGATAGCAATAAATGGATTTGGAAGAATAGGAAGACTTGCATTTAGATTAATAGCAAACGAAAAAGATATGGAAGTAGTTGCAATAAATGATTTAACAAGTGCAGAAGAATTAGCATATTATTTAAAATATGATACTAATCATAGAAGTTTTGATGTAGATAAAATATCATTTGATAATGAATCAATAATTTATAATGACAAAAAAATACGTGTTTATAGTGAAAAAGATCCAAGTGTATTACCTTGGAGAGAACTAGATGTTGATGTGGTTTTAGAATGTACTGGATTATTTACAAAATTAGAAGATGCTTATAAACATGTAGTTGCAGGTGCAAAACATGTTGTAATAAGTGCACCAGGTAAAGGAAATATGAAAACTATAGTTTATGGAGTAAATAGTGATACATTAGACGGAACAGAAACAGTTATAAGCGCAGCAAGCTGTACTACAAATTGTTTAGCTCCAGTAGTTGATATTATTAATAAAGAATATAAAATTGTTAAAGGATTCATGACTACTGTTCATGCAATTACAAACGATCAATCAACATTAGATGTTCCTCATAAAAAAGGAATATCATCAAGAAGAGGAAGAGCAGCAAGCTTGAATATTGTACCAGCAACAACTGGAGCAGCAAGTGCAATAGGAAAAGTCATACCAGAATTAGATGGAAAACTAGACGGTGGAGCATTTAGAGTACCAGTGGGTGATGGTTCAGTGGTAGATTTAACATTAGAATTAGAAAAAACTACAACAAAAGAAGAGATCAATAAATTATTTGAAGAAAAAGAAAGTGATTATATAAAAATAACAATGGATCCAATAGTATCAAGTGATATACTAGGAGCAAAATGTGGTTCACTTGTAGATGGATTATCTACAAAAGTATTGGATGTAGATGGAAAACAACTTGTAAAAATAGTATCATGGTATGACAATGAAATGAGTTATACATCACAAATGATAAAAACAACAAAAGTATTATTAAAGATATAGTAATTGACACTATATCTTCCTAAATTGAAATTTGAACCGCACCACTAGGGTGCGGCTTTTTGATATAATAAAGGAGCCAATTCCCGGCAAGGA